>JAAYXZ010000007.1 GCA_012515635.1 Elusimicrobiota bacterium | reverse complement strand
TCGGGCTTGAGACAAAAGAACAGTTGAAAATGGCAGGGGAAAAGCCGGATGTTCTTATTGCCTGTGTGGGCGGTGGAAGCAATTTTGGCGGGTTTGCCCTACCATTTATCCCTGATAAACTAAAAGGGGATAATTTAAGGATAGTGGCAGTTGAGCCAAGAGCATGTCCTACGCTTACCAAGGGATTGTATAAGTATGATTTTGGAGATACTGCCTGCACAACACCGCTTCTGAAAATGTGTACGTTGGGACACAGTTTTATACCGCCGGGAATACATGCGGGCGGATTAAGATACCACGGCGTTGCGCCGATAATAGCGCATCTTTTGAACCAAAAACTTATAGAGCCGGTAGCATACTATCAGAAAGAATGTTTTGAAGCCGCTGTGCTTTTTGCGCGGTCGGAAGGGTTTTTACCCGCGCCTGAGACAGCTCATGCTATAAGGGCGGTTGCGGTAGAGGCGCAAGATGCGCCTGAAGGAAAGGTAATTGTCTATAACCATTCAGGGCATGGACATTTTGATTTGGCGTCTTATCAAGCATACTTTGAAGGGAAACTTGAGGATTACGATTATCCGGAGGAGAAGATAAGGGAAGCGCTATCAGAATTGCCGGATATAAAATTCTAAAAGTTTATAGAGACGGAGGATAAGACAACCTGCGCTTATAGGAGTTCTCTATTTAGTTCTATGGCAAGAGTAAAGATATGCGGGATTACCAGAAGAAAAGACATAGATGATGTTTTTGCTCTCGGCATTGATATTATAGGATTAAATTTTTATGACAAGAGCCCGCGTTATGTAGCGATTGATAAGGCGAAAGAACTTCTGGTGAATCTTCCGAATAGTATCACTGTTATAGGGGTGTTTGTGAACCCTGACGAAAGATATCTTTTTCAGACCTTGTCCGCCTTGAATCTTGACGGTATCCAGTTTCATGGAGTTGAACCGTGTTCTTTAGTAGGGAAGGTTAAAAAAGAGATGCCTGATAAAATAATAATTAAAGGCATAAGGGTAAAAGATAAAGAGGGTCTGAAAGATAATCTGGACATATACAGCGATGTGGATTTTTACCTGCTGGATTCGTATGATAAGTTTATTGAAGGGGGAACAGGCAGAAATATAGAGTTTTCGTTGCTCAAAGGCGAAGATATCCCTTGGCAGAAAACCTTTCTTGCAGGTGGTATTACGCCTGAGAATGTGAAAGATGCGCTTGGGGCTTTCTGCCCGTATGGCATAGATATTGCATCAGGTGTGGAAAGTTCTCCCGGTATTAAGGATAAGGACAGGATAAAAACACTATTGCAAAACATAAGAGACATAAAAAATGAAACTCCCTGATAGATACGGTAAGTATGGGGTTTTCGGCGGTAAGTTTGTCCCAGAAACCCTTATGCCTGCTTTAGATGAATTGGAGAAAGGGTATATCCGTATATCAAAAGCCCCCGCTTTTAAAAAAGAACTTGATTATCTTCTATCTGAATATGCAGGCAGGCCTACTCCACTCTATTTTGCCGAGAATTTCAGTAAAGTTATCGGATGCAAGGTATATCTTAAGAGAGAAGATATGGCGTTTACGGGGGCGCACAAGATAAACAATACGCTTGGACAGGCGCTTCTTGCAAAAAAGATGGGTAAGAGACGGGTGATAGCAGAGACGGGCGCAGGGCAACACGGCGTTGCCGCCGCTACAGCCGCCGCCCTTTTTCGTCTAAAATGCTGTGTCTATATGGGAGAGGTTGATTGCGAGAGGCAAAAACTGAATGTTTACAGGATGAAACTGTTAGGGGCAGAGGTTGTCTCGGTGAAGACAGGAAGCAGAACATTGAAGGATGCTATAAACGAGGCGATGA
>JAAYXZ010000050.1 GCA_012515635.1 Elusimicrobiota bacterium | reverse complement strand
TTTTGTGTCATGAGAAAGGCCGCCTATGGTCTCCCCTATAGTAACAAGCCGCTGGTTCTTGATTATATTATTTACAAGTTTCATATTGCTGATTGCAAAACTGATTACCACGGCGCCTGATATAACAAGAGCGCTCTCCTGTGATTTTAACGACTCTTTGCCTTTTTTGCCTACAACAACGGCACCAATTTTTTCTCTTGTAGTTCTTAAGGGGGCTGCAATGATAGAAAAAGTTTTTCTATCAAACTTGGTTTTGTTCTCCATCATACTCTCTCCTGTTTGGAAACATTTCAGCCCTATCTCTTTCACCAAATCCGGATTAAAGATTGTTTTAGAAGGATAATTATATGCGAGTTGTAAGGATTTTTTATCAACGTTGTAAAGAAATATTTCTACAAAAGACGGAGACAGAAACTCTTTTATCTTATCACCCAATAATTGGATGAGTATTACCTCATTTTCAACCTGCGCCATCTTCTCCGAAAGGTGCTGCATAAACATCATTTCTGTGAAAAAGGCAAGAACACCCTGCTCCACACCCTTTATTTCCTTAAGCAAGATATTAACAAAATTGTCTATCTCCGCCCCTTCCTTCTTTTCCTCCATACTCTCTTCTATCTTTCTCATCAGAGAGTTAAAACCTTCCATAAAACCGGTTACAGGTTTTACTAATACACCTACGGTTCCTTTTATCGTTTTTAAGGTTTTTGGCATAACCGCTCCATATCCATAAAACCGTTTGATACAATAAATATTTTTCTGTGGTCATTCTTGTCTTCTTTATAAACACCGCCTGCGGACTCAACAATAATTTTCCCTGCGGCTATATCCCATATATAAAGCCCAACCTCAAGAAAAAGGTCAGTTCTGCCTGCTGCCACATAACAAATATCCAATGCGGCTGAACCCATTGTTCTTATTTTTTTCACCTTATCTGCAACCTTACCGAGAATCATCAACCCTTCCCCTATCTCCTCTTTGCCTTTCATCAATCCATAACTCAAAACCATATCTTTCAGTTCCCTGTTTTTGCTTACAGTAATTGCTTTGTCATTTAAAAAAGCGCCTTCTCCTGTTTTCCCTGTAAACATCTCATCCCTGAAAAAATCATATACCACGCCAAATCCTACGTTGTCCTTAATGCACGCTATAGAGACACAGCAATGGGGGATACCCCTGTAATAGTTTACAGTTCCATCCAGCGGGTCAATTATCCATACACACCCTGATGCCCCCTTCTTTTCTCCCTTCTCTTCAGCAATATAGCCGTCTTCGGGGAATTTGCTTTCAATCGCCCCCAGAACAATCTTCTCGCTTTCAACATCCTGCTTTAGTTTCACATCATATGCGGACTGACTTAAAATCTCACCTCTGCCAAACCACTCTTTTAAAAAATCGCCTGATTTTTTAGCTGTTTTTACTGCTAATGTAAATCTTTCATTCATTTTTTTGTTCCTTTTATCATAATTTGGAGATGTCTTGACATATAAGCAATAGAATTAAAAACATTATACCTGAATATATTAAAGATTACCAACTAAACATACGCTTCAAAAGAATATAATATTGCGTATGTAAAACATAATTTATATTTTTTATTCTATTGATTAAAAAGCAAGACCTGTTCTTTTAAGTGTGATATAATAAGGGTTATGAAAGAACTTTTTTCTTTATTTTTATTGGCTACCTTTCTCTCCTCTCCCCTCTGCGCCGGAAATGCTGTCTCTGAGCAACCTATAAAGTTAGGGATAGATGTCCTTCGTGAAAACCATACTGTTTTAAAAGGTAAGAGAGTAGGACTTATTACTAATCCGACAGGGGTTAACAATAACCTCACCGCATCCGCAGAGATAATTCTACGCCTGCCCAATGTAAAACTTGTTGCGCTGTTTGGTCCCGAACACGGAATTAAAGGTGGGAAGATGGGAAACATCACAGAGAGCGGAACAAGAAAAGATATAAGAACTTTTAGTTTACATGGCGCTGTAAAAAGACCTACAGCAGAGATGTTGAAAGGAATTGATACGCTTGTCTTTGACATACAAGATATAGGGGCGCGTTCATATACTTATATCTCTACAATGAGATACTGTATGGAAGAAGCGGCTAAATATAACATTCAGTTCGTCGTGCTTGACAGGCCAAATCCGTTAGGCGGGTTGTTGATAGACGGACCTCTCCTTGATATGAATTTTGAGTCATTTGTCGGACCAGCAGTTATTCCGTATATTCATGGTATGACCATCGGTGAAATTGCGCTTTTATTAAATAAGGAGATGGGGATAAACTGTAATCTGACCGTAATCAAAATGGAGAACTGGAAAAGGAGCATGCTTTGGGGAGACACTAAACTTTTATGGACACCAACATCCCCTCATATTCCTGAACCGGACACCCCTTTCTTTTATCCTATGACCGGCATACTCGGCGAACTCGGAATAGTAAACATTGGTGTAGGTTATACTCTCCCCTTTAAGTTGGTTGGCGCGCCATGGATTAACGCTAATGAGATAGCGTATAACTTGAACAGCAAAAAACTTTCCGGTGTTCACTTTCAAACATTCCACTTTACTCCTTTTTACGGTCTATACAAGGATAAAGAATGCAATGGAGTCAGGATAATAATTACTAATAAACGAACATATCAGCCAGTAGCCATAGGATACTATATTATAGAAACTTTGATGACTCTATATCCTGAAAATTTCAATTTTTCTCTGATTAAAACAGCCAACATAGATATGTTTGACAAGGTCAACGGAACAAATATAATACGTAAACAATTTCAAGCAGGAATAGAAGCAAAAGGGGTTGTAAAAGCGTATCAACCGGCATTGAAAGAGTTTATTAAAAAGAGAACACAATACCTTTTATATGAATAGGAGGGAGATATGAGAATGAATAGAGTTTTAGCGTCTGTTGTTTGTTTTTTCTGCATCTCACTTGCAGGGTTTACAGAAGAGATGAAGAGACAGGATGTTGGTTTGACTGTTTATAACCAGAACTTTGCCCTTGTAAGAGATATACGAAACATCAATTTAAGTTCAGGTGTTAATGAGGTAAGGTTTTTTGACATAGCGGCGAAGATAGAGCCGGCAAGTGTCCATTTTAAGTCCATAACAGCGCCGGATAAGTGTCAGATATTAGAGCAGAACTTTGAATACGACCTTGTAAGCGCAGATAAGCTGCTTTTGAAATATATAGGTGAGGTATTAAGCGTTATATCGCAGGATGATACTAAATATACCGGATATCTTGCCAGTTATGACGGAAGTCAGTTGGTTCTTACAAAGGACATAAAGAACGGACCGGTTTTTATGATAAACAGGAGTAACATAAGAGATATTGAGTTTCCACAACTATCTGAAGGATTGATAACTAAACCCACTCTTGTATGGTCTCTATTAAATAACAGACCGGGGAATCACGATGTAGAGGTAAGTTATATCACAGGCAATATCAACTGGATAGCGGACTATGTGGCCTCCGTATCGGATGATGAGCAAACCATCTCGCTTGCAGGATGGGTAACCATTGACAATAAAAGCGGGGCAAACTACGAAAACGCCTCTTTAAAACTTGTTGCCGGGGATATTTTCAGAGTTCAAGGCAAGGCGGATATTGCGAGAAAAATGAGTATGCAGGTATTGGAATCTGCCATGCCGGCGCAATTTGAAGAAAGACAACTGTTTGAGTATCATCTATATGAACTCCAAAGAAAAACCACATTAAAGAATAATCAGACCAAGCAGATAAGTTTGCTAACCGCCCCGAA
>JAAYXZ010000049.1 GCA_012515635.1 Elusimicrobiota bacterium | reverse complement strand
TTGACAGTTATACTGTTAAAGAGGATAAATGCAGGCATTGTAATGCGAAAATATTTGTTATAGATAGCGTATAATCTGTTAAACCATTGATTTAAGCAAAGGAGAGAACCTATAAATAGGTTGTATGTAGAGGAGAGAATGGAGGTGACTTTTTTTAATGAGGCGAAATCCTGACTTTGAACGAATATTCAAACAATTTAAAAGGGATGTAGAGCGCGAAGGTATTATCCGAGAAATGAAAAAGAAAGAGTTTTACGAGAAACCAAGCCAGATAAGGAGAAGGAGAAAGGCAAGAAAAGGAAGAAGGAGCGCTGTTGTAAGGTAAAAATGCTTTTACATCCTGAAGTATATACGCTTTCTTTTAATTCCAGCGTTGACTATACATTCTATCTTCAATCCTTTAAGTTTGATGATATCAATAGGATAGAAAAATCCCGAATTGATGCAGGCGGCAAAGGGCTTAATGTTGCCAGAATGCTGCGTGTTTTTGGATACCCCTGCCAAGCGATTACATTTCTGGGCGGAGAAAACGGGAGAATACTGAAAAATCTTCTTGAAACCGAAAACATATTATTCAAATATATCCCTATAAAAGGAAATATAAGGGGTATATTTAATTTTATAGCGGGTGAGAAGGTATTAAGAATCAATGAAAAAGGGCCTTTGATATCCCCAAAAGAGCAAGATGCCTTTCTTAAAATGGTTTATTCCCTCAATCTTTCAGCGGGGAATATAGTATCAATATCAGGGAGTGTTCCTCCGGGAATCAAAAAAACCGCATACAGGGATATAATCAAAAGAGCGCGGGAGAAAGGGGGGACTGTCGTATTTGATGCAGATGGTAAACTCCTGGCAGACGGAATAAAAGCGAAGCCGCACATTATCAAGCCAAACCTCTGGGAATTAAGCAGGGCTGCGGGTATAAAAATAAAATCAATAAAACAACTTAAGAGCGTGTTAAGTTCTCTTATCAGCGGCGGGATACAGACAGTCCTTGTCACCAACGGTAAAAAAGGCGCTATTCTCTTCTCCGAGACGCATTTTTTATATGGTAAGCCGCCTGTCGTGAAGACTGTAAGCGCTGTCGGCTGTGGAGACACCTTTCTTGCGGGGTTTATCTACGGATACAGCAGAAACAAGCCGCCTGAGGAATCTCTGCGGTGGGCTGTGGCTTCAGGTGCCGCAAAGGTGCTAAAAGAAGGGACCAGCATACCCGCAAAAAAAGATGTGTCAGCGTTATTAAAGCAAGTTCGGATTACTGACGCTTCTGGGAAGGACGCCCTATCGTTCTTTTAAGAAGAGCAGAATACCCCCCCCTATTATACTCTGGATAAAAATACTGATAAGGAATATTATTGAGAGCGCAAAAGCGTTCTCTTTACCCATAGATGCCTGAAAAAAATAGACGTATGTAAATTCCCGCACTCCCAGTCCTCCGATGGACGGAATAAGAGTGGCTGTCCAGATGAGAGGGATAAATATAAAAAATTGGTATAACGGAGGGCTGTAAGAGTAGTTCCACATAAGAGAGCGCGCCATAATATAGTTATTAAGAATGGAGATGGATTGCAGTAAAAAACTTATAAGCAATACATAAAATAGTGTCTTTTTGGATGAAAAATATCTGTTAAAGACCGTATAGATGTTCTTTAATGTCTCTCTCCATCTGTTAGGAATGAACCTTTTAAATCGGGAATAAAGAAACAGAGCAAAAGTTCTGTAAGAAAAGAATATAAAAATGGATAGCAAAAACAGAAGCAGGACCAAGAACAACAACTTTGTTTTTTCGGAGATATTCGGAGCCAGAAGTCCTGCTATAACTCCCATAGTTATTACTGTAAATGCGCCGATGAACCGGTCTATAAGTACAGAACTGCCGATAAGAAGTTTGTCCTTTTCTTCCCTGACGAGATAAAATACCTTTACTATGTCCCCTCCCGCTCCTGTAGGAAGAAAATTATTGAAGAGCATTCCTACCATACCGAACTTCCAGAGATTGATATATCTGATTTTGTCATTTTTTACCTGCCCTTTTAGGAGAATATACCATCTTAAGGCAAGCGGAAACGACAATAGGACGGCTATCAACAGGGCGAGTATCGCAAGAGGGGCATAACAGGTTATCATTGCGTTCTTGAGCAGGGGGAAGTCAATCATTCTAACAAGAAGGTAAATAAAAAAGATGCTTATTAAAGATTTGATGAGTATTTGAGTTCTGTTATTTTTCATTCTCTTGCTGTATCTTTGTTTTTTTGACAGATTCCTCTTTAATTTTATGCAGAATACCGTTTACAAACTTCGGGGATTCTATTGTGCTGTATTTCTTTGCCAGTTCTATTGCTTCGTTTATAGAGACCAGTTCAGGGATAGTGTCAAGAAATAGTATTTCGTATATGGCAACCCGCATAATGTTTCTGTCGATATACGACATTCTGGAGAGAGACCAGTTTATGGAATACTTTGAGATTTTCTTGTCTATCAAGGGAAGGTTTGCGAGAGTGCCTTTAATGAGAGTTGTTGCAAAACTTTTAATCTCCTCATCCTCTACGCGCTGTTCTTCTAAAAAGAAAACTAAAACGTCTTCAGTGAATTCTTCCAGTTCATCTCGTATCTCTGTTTGATAAATGAACTCCAGCGCTAATTCTCTTGCCTTCCTTCTTTTCATATTTTTCTTTTATATCTAAAAAGATGTTGATAGATTAGCCATTTCAATTGCTGAAAGCGCCGCAAACCATCCTTTGTTCCCTCTTTTTGTCCCTGCTCTTTCTATGGCTTGGTCTGTGGACTCTGCGGTAACAACCCCGAAAGATACAGGGGTTTTGCCCTGCATATTCAGTTGTGTTATTGCCCGCGCAACCTGAGAACTGACATATTCAAAGTGGGGGGTCTCTCCCCTGATAATTGCGCCCAGACATATTACCGCATCATATTTTTTGCTTTCAACCATTTTAGAGACAGCAAAAACTGTCTCTACGCTTCCCGGTACCCAAACGATATCTATGTCTTCTTCTTTGCCGTTATGTCTTTTGATACAGTCAAGAGCGCCATCTAAAAGTTGTTTTGAGATGAACTCGTTGAATCTGCTTACAGTAATTCCAAACTTTTTGCCTTTCGCATCAAGAAGACCTTCTTTTATTTTCATATACGCCCCCTCTTTTCGTTTTTTATATTATATGTCCTAATTTGCTTTTCTTTGTTGCGATATACTTCTCGCAATAACTATTATATTTTACCACAATAGGCACTCGTTTGACTATCTGTATGCCATAGCCCTCAAGCCCCACAACTTTTCGCGGGTTATTTGTAAGCAGGCGTATTCTGGTCAACCCGAGGTTTGCAAGAATTTGGGCGCCTATACCATAGTTTCTCAGGTCTTCAGGGAAACCAAGATGGATGTTTGCTTCTACGGTATCAAGTTTCTTGGTATCCTGTAAATAATACGCTTTCAGTTTGTTCTCCAACCCTATGCCGCGACCTTCCTGCGGCAGGTAAATTAAGACGCCCCGCCCCTCTTTTTCTATCATCTCCAGCGCTGCTTCCAGTTGTTTGCCGCAGTCGCATTTCAAGGAATGTAATATATCGCCGGTTAGGCATTGGGAATGAACGCGCACCAACACGCTATCTTTTTCATCTTTCAGTTTAAGCGGACCTTTTACAAGCGCAAGGTGCGGGTTGCGCTCTAATTTATCCCTGTAAAGTATCAGTTTAAACTTGCCGAAATCCGTTGGAAGGTTGATGGATAGAACACGTTCAACTAATTTCTCTCTTTTGCGCCTGTATTCAATTAAATCCTTGATAGTAATGATTTTGAGGCGGTGTTTCTTTGCGAATTTTATAAGGTCGGGGACCCTTGCCATTGTCCCGTCATCTTTCATTATCTCGCACATAACACCTGAAGGATAAAATCCTGCAAGTTTTGCTAAATCAACTGTCGCTTCTGTATGCCCTGCCCTTACCAGCACGCCTCCGTCCCTTGCCATGATGGGGAAAATATGTCCCGGTCTTGCAAGGTGTTCGGGGCGGGTGTTCTTGTCTATAAGCAGTTTTACGGTTAATGCCCTGTCTGCAGCGGAGATACCTGTTGTCCCTCCTTTTACAGGGTCAACAGAGACAGTAAAGGCAGTTTTATGCAGGGCTGTATTATCCTGACACATCAACGGGAGTTTTAACTCTTCTATTCTCTCCGATGTCAGCCCGACACAAATCAGCCCGCGCGCATACTGCGCCATAAAATTGATGTCCTCAGGCCTGACCGTATCTGATGCCATTATCAGGTCGCCTTCGTTTTCACGCGCTTTGTCATCCACTACGATAACAAACTTACCTGCTTTGATGTCCTGTATCGCTTCTTCAATTGAACTAAAAAATTTCTTCTTATCCATATCTCTTTTGCCCTTCTATCAAACGTTCAATGTGTTTTGCGTTAATATCAACCTCAATGTTCAGCATATCCCCCTGCCTGCGGTATTTTATGTTGGTGTGTTCCATAGTGTAAGGGATAACAGAGATTTTTACTTCCCTGCCGTTTAACTCCGCTATTGTGAAAGAGATACCGTCAACTCCGATAGAGCCGCGCTGGACTACGTATCTCTGAAATTTTGCAGGCATAGAAAATCCCAAGATTCCGTTATTTTGTTCTTTATACAGATATCTCAGGGGTGTTTTAAAATCGATATGCCCTGAGAGTATATGTCCGCCTATCCTATCCCCTAATCTCATCGCTCTTTCAATATTCACATATCCCCCTGTCCCTATATTGGATAGGTTGGTCTCTTTAAGCGTTTGCTTGCTGAGAGAGGCAGTAAATATCGTGCCTTTTATCTTTTCTGCCGTAAGGCATACACCGTTAACCGAGACACTGTCCCCTTCCTTCAAATCGCCAAAAATCTGTTCGGCGGCAATCTCGTAAACATTTACTCCGCCAGAGGGCGTGATTTTTTTTATTGTGCCTATCTCTTCTACTATCCCTGAAAACACGGTTCACCTCTTACGAACAGGTCGTTGCCTATCATCTTTGTTTCACTGTATTTTATCTTTACCGCTTCGGAAAAATGCTCTCTCTCCTGTCCGCTGATGGGAGAAAGAGAGTTATGTCCGCCGAGCACTTTGTTTCCTGTGAAAACCATTATTTCGTCAGCCAATTTTTCTTCCCAAAAGGATGTGAGCGTATAGTTACCGCCCTCTACCATAATAATGCCTATCTCTTTTCTGTAAAGTTCATCCATAAGTGTCCGCAGGTGAAACTCCCCGTTCTTTTCGGGAATTAACAGGATATCACATCTCTCCCTGCCCCTGTAGCCCTCTATTTTTTGAGAAGAGGTCTTATCTGATACAACAAGCAGTATATCGCTCTTTTGGGCTTCCCATAATCTGCTTTGACGGGGCATCTTCAAATGAGGGTCCAGTATAATCTTTTTATACCTTTTTCTCTCCAGCGCTCTCTTTACCGTCTGGAAAGACGGGATTATGTAATCCAGAGAAGGGTTATCCCTTATTATGGTATTTATGCCCACAAGCAGGGCGTCTGTTTCAAACCTTAGTCTCTTTACAAAGTCCCGCGTCTTCTCATCGGTAATCCATTTGGAATCACCGTTGCCTGTGGCTATCTTGCCGTCAAGTGTTTGTGCCCACTTCAAGATAACATAAGGTCTTTTTTGTGTGATGTATGTTATATATGCCCTGTTTAATTTTTCGGCATCCTCTTTTAAGATGCCTCTCTTTACGGTAATTCCGTTTTTTTCCAGTTCCTTAAACCCTTTTCCTGCCACAAGCGGATTAGGGTCTTCCATTGGACATACAACCTGTTTTATCCCCGCCGCTATTATTGCCTTTGTGCAGGGTGCGGTCTTTCCATAATGACAGCACGGCTCAAGATTAATGTAGAGTGTAGCGCCTTTCCCCTTATCCCCTGCTTTTTTAAGGGCATCTATCTCGGCATGGGGCATGCCAAATGCCTTGTGCCAACCATTGCTGATAATCCTGTTGTTTTTAACTATGAGGGCGCCTGCCAGAGGATTGGGGCTGACAAGCCCTTTCCCTTTTTTCGCAAGTTCCAGTGTTTTGGCGATGTATTGTTTATGTTCTTTCATTCCCTGCTGATTTCCACTATACACTTCAGCGCCTCTCCTTTGCGCACCATTTCTATCCCTTCGCTGATTTTCTCCAGAGGCACTGTACAGGATATAAACTTTGACGCATCTATCTTCTTCTCCGCAATAAGTTTTGCCGCTTTTATGTAATCCTTTTTGTTAGAAGCAAATGCGCCGAATACGGAGAGTTCCTTATAGTGGATAAGGTTCGCATCTATAGTGATAAAGGAATTATCTTTGGGCAGCCCCCCAAACAAACTGATTCTTCCTTTTGAACCAAGCATCTCAATCCCTTCAATTTGCGCTTGTTTTGCGGGGCATGCGGTAATAACAACATCTGCGCCGTACCCTTTGGTTAGTTGCATTACATAATCTTTTATGTTTGTCTTTTTGGGGTCCAGAAAGATGATGTTGTCAAAGTTTTTACCGAAGTGTTCTATGCGCTCATAAGAGGGGTCCACCATAATCACTTTTTCTGCTCCATCTGCCTGAGCAATAACTGCATGCATAAACCCTATAGGTCCCCCTCCGTAAATAACCACTATATCCCCTGAACTGATGTTCAGATAATTTTGTGCGTTGATTGCGCAAGACAGCGCTTCAATAAGCGCCCCTTCTTTAAGGGAGATGTCCTCGGGCAATTTTATTATTGTCTGCTGTTTTACCGCCTGAGCGGGAACTATAACATATTCTGCATAACCGCCGGGATAGAAATATCCGATGGCTTTTGTGTCGGGACAGAGATTGTAAAACCCTTTACCGCACATCTTGCAATGTCCACAGCCGATAGAGGTGACAAGGGCGACCTTATCCCCTTTTTCAAGTTTTTCAGGATATTGCACTTCAGAGCCGACCTCATCTATTACTCCTGTAATCTCGTGGCCTATTATTGTCGGGGGAATCACTTTTTTGTGTCCTGAAAGATATATCCTTACATCTGTCCCGCAAATAGCGCAGTAATTAACCTTAACCTTTACCTCGTCTTTGCCGCATATAGGTGTTGGAACATCTTCTACCCTTATATCCTGTATCCCATAGTAAACTGCTGCTTTCATAACGCCTCCATTAGTTGTGTTAAAATGATACATATGAAAAAACTTATAACAGTATTTCTTTTTTTGTTGCAGCCGGTGTTTCCTTTTAATCTGCCTACCCTTTATTTTACTCCAAATAAACAAACAGACAAAATCATCCTCTCCGTTATTGAGTCGGCGGAGAGTTCTGTGTATATCGCGGGATATTCTGTATCTTGGGATAAACTGACAGAGATAATAGCCAAAAAACAAGGCAGAGTGGATATAAGGGTGCTGACAGATGTGAAGACCAACGGAATAGCGGAAGATATCGCTAAGACATACGATACATCAGGGCTTTTCCACCCTAAATTCATAACCATAGACGGGGATAAGGTCTTTACCGGTTCAGGTAATTTTACGGATAACGGACTGCATCTTCATCACAACCATTTTTTGTTTATA
>JAAYXZ010000048.1 GCA_012515635.1 Elusimicrobiota bacterium | reverse complement strand
CAGAGATTATCGGTTTCAGCGCTACCTGTTTTACGTTCATTACTATCTCCACCACATCTTCCTGAACACCTTTAATTGTTGTGAATTCGCTAGGAGCACCTTGAATCTTAACCGCTGTTATAGCAATTCCTTCTATTGAGGATAATAAAATTCTTCTCAAAGCATTGCCTAATGTTACGCCGTATCCACGCTCCAGCGGTTCTATGACTATTTTTCCGTAATTATCTCTGTATGTCTCTTTTTCCCACACAACTTTTTTAGGAAATATAAATTCTTTCATAGCTTCTCCTTTTTGGAGTTAGTATTTTACTTAGAATAAAAGTTTACTATCAATTGCTCATCTATGGGGAGTGTTACTTCACTTCTATCCGGCTCCCTCACTATCTCCATAGTAATATTTTCTGTGTCTGGTTTCAACCAGGGAGGAACTATATGTATCTCATAGTCCTCAATACATTCTTTCGCTGTATTTACATATTTGCTGTTAGGGCGTAATCTTACAATATCGCCAGGTTTTACTATAAAACCGGGACGGTCCACTCTTCTTCCGTTGACTTGCACCTCACCATGAATTATCACCTGTTTTGCCATTCTTCTGGAATAAAACCAGTTCGCTCTATAAAGAACGTTATCCAAGCGACTCTCCAATAATTTAAGAAGATTTTCGCCTGTTACGCCTTTACTCCTTTTCGCTATTTCAAAATATCTGCGGAATTGTCTCTCCAAAACACCATAGTAAAATTTTACTTTGTTCTTTTCCATTAATTGGAGTCCGTATTCAGATAGTTTTCTTCTTCTTACAAAAGAGGTCCCTCTTTTTTTCTTGCTTTCTCGCGGGTCAAGAGGACATTTAACTGTCTCGCATCTTCTTCCTTTGAGATATAATTTTTCCTTATATCTTCTACATATTTTGCATAACGGTTTGCTTACCTTAGCCATAATTTCTATCTCCTTTAATCCGTTTTATACCTTTCTGCGTTTCGGTGGACGACATCCATTGTGAGGTATAGACGTAATATCTTTTATGGATATTACATCAAGCCCTGCTGTCTGGAGAGCCCTTATAGCAGTTTCTCTACCGGGGCCCGGACCTCTGACCAGCACATCTACCTCTTTCATATTAAACATAGCCCGTGCTTTTTTTGCAAGATTCTCTGATATCAATTGTGCCGCAAAAGGGGTGCCTTTTCTTGTGCCTTTGAAACCTACGGTTCCTCCATTACCCCACAAAAGAACTCTTCCGCTTGTATCTGTAATGGTAACCGCAGTATTATTGAAAGTTGCCTTCACATGCACAATGCCCTTCGCTATCTCTGCACTTTTCTTTTTCTTCTTCACATATTTTTTCTTATTTTCAGCCATTTTTATTCCTTTTATTTGGTTGCTTTCTGCGTTTTAATTGCCTTTCTTGCGGACTTATCTCTTATGACACCCACAGTCTTTTTCGGACCTTTTCTTGTCCTTGCATTGGTCCTTGTTCTCTGCCCCCTGACAGGAAGAGAGAAACGGTGTCTTGCCCCCCTGTAAGAACTTATCTCTATTAATCTTCTTATGTGCTCCCCAACTTCTTTCCGCTTATCCCCTTCTATGGCATAATTCTTCTGTAAAAAAGCCGCTATTTTTCCAATCTCTTCTTCTTTCAAATCTTTCACTCTTCTATTGCCGTCAATACCTGTGGAAGCAAGTATTTTTTTTGCAGTAGTTCTACCAATACCATATATATAGGTCAGGGATATTTCTATTTTTTTGTTATCCGGTATCTCTACTCCTAATATTCTTGCCATTTTTATCCGTTCTCCTTTATTCGTTAATTATCTATGGAGATATCAGTATCCGCCTAATTAACCCTGTTTTTGTTTATGCCTCGGTCCATCCTGAGGGTTACTGCAGATAACCAACACCTTTCCCTTTCTTCTCACTATTTTACACTTTGGGCAAATCTTTTTTACTGATGCTCTTACCTTCATTTTTTTTCCTTTCCAGCGATTATAATCTTTTTATTATTCTTCCTCTGGTTAAGTCATAGGGTGATATCTCTACAAGAGCTTTATCACCTGGGATTATTTTTATGTAATACATTCTCATTTTTCCGCATAAATATGCTGTTATCGTATGTCCGTTTTCAAGTTCTACCAAAAAAGCAGTCCCTGGCAACGCTTTAACGATAACTCCTTCTACTTTTATCTTATCTTCTTTTTGTCCCATTAGTTTTTAGTCAGTATCTCCGGTCCGCCTTCTTTAATTAACACACAGTTCTCATAATGAGCTGAAAAGCCACCATCATTAGTTATCACCGTCCAGCCGTTATCCAATATTCTTACAGAAGCGCTGTGCTCTGTAATCATTGGCTCAATTGCTATTATCATATTTTCTTTTAGTAATGCTCCTGTTCCGTGCTTTCCAAAATTCGGGACATCTGGATATTCATGCAATTCTTTGCCTATCCCATGCCCTGTAAAATCTTTTACTACGGAAAATTTGTTCTGTTTCACAAACGCCTCTATAACCGATCCGATATCGCCTGTTCTTTTGCCGGGGACAACCAAGCTAAGACATCTGTTAAATGATTCCCGCGCTACATCTATCATCTTTTTATGCTCTACGCTTATCTTCCCGATAGGAAAGGTGTCTGCGCAATCGCTATAGTAACCCTCGTATATTGCTCCTATATCTATTGAGACAATATCCCCTTCTTTCAAAACCTTCTCTTTGGAAGGAAGGCCGTGGACTACTTCTTCGTTTACTGATACACATAACATAAAAGGATAACCTCTGTAGTCCTTGAAAGCAGGGGCAACTTTGTGTTCTTTAAAGAGTTTTTCCGCCTGCATCTCTATATCATAGGTAGTGATGCCTTCTTTAAGTATTTTTCCTAATTCTATAAGTATAAGTTTACATATTCTGCATGCAACCCTTATTTTTTCTATTTCTTCTTTTGTCTTTACCATTCAAACGTCTTCTTTATCTCTGTTAATGTATCTATGAGTTCCCCGTTTCCATTAACGCTGAAGAGTATCTTTTTTCTGTCATAATACTCTATTAAAGGGGTTGTCAATTCTTTATATGCCGCCAATCTTCTTCTTACCACATCTTCCCTATCATCCGCTCTCTGAATGAGTTTCCCGCCACAGATATCGCAGATACCTTCTTTTTGCGGGGAAATGTTAATTAGATGATATGTTTTCCCACATCCCTCGCAGACCCTTCTTTTGGAAAGGCGGTTAACAAGAAAATCGTCATCTGCTTTCAGATAAAGCACCTTTGTATTCGTGTTTTCAATGATTTTGTCCAGCATTTTTGCCTGATTAACCGTTCTTGGGAATCCATCAATTATAAAACCGTTAGCGTATATTGTCTTTTTTAGTTCGTCAGCTATCATCCCCTCAACAACATCATCAGGAACTAATTCGCCGGACTCTACATATTTTTTAGCTATATTCCCTATATCCGTGTTTGCCTTCAAATGCTCTCTTAGAATGTCTCCTGAAGAGATAATCGGTATTCCCCATTGCTTGCTTAAGCTGTTACCTACCGTCCCTTTACCCGCACCTGGGGGACCAAGCAATATAAGAACCCTTTTTCTCATCTTTTTGCTTTTTTAAGGAATCCCTGATAGTGCCTTACAAGAAGGTGGGACTCCACTTGTCTTAAGGTTTCAAGTAAAACAGAGACAACAATCAAGACACCTGCGCCGCCGAATAAACTTGCCACGCTATAAGGAATCCTTTTGTCAATGTGCATCATTATATATGGTAAAATCGCAATACTTGTTAACATAAGGGCGCCCGGCAGAGTTAAGCGGTTCAGGATTTTCTCCAGATATGCCGCTGTTGATTTTCCCGGCCTTATTCCCTGTATGAAGCCGCCATATTTTTTAAGGTCGTCCGCTACGTTATCAGGATTAAAAATCATACTCGCATAAAAATAACAGAAGAATATTATGAGAATAGTATAGAGTAACATTCCTACCCCGCCTGTAGGGGTCAGTAAAGAAGCAATCTTCTGCAACACCCTGTTAGTTGATACAGTCAAAAAAGTAGCAGGAAAGGTAAGGATAGAGATAGCAAATATAAGGGGAATAACTCCCCCTTGATTGAGTTTTATCGGAAGATAAGTCGTCTGCCCTCCGTAGACCTTTCTCCCCACCACTCTTTTGGCATATTGCACAGGTATCCTTCTTTCACTTTCGTTTATTATAATTGCAAAAGCAACTACAAGAAAAAGCAATGCTATCATAACCAGAACAGATATAAAATGCATCTCTCCCGCAGCGGTTAACTGGATAACCTTATGAAACGCTATCGGCATTCTTGAAATAATGCTTGCAGTAATGATAAGAGAGATTCCGTTGCCTATTCCCTTATCAGTTATCTGCTCTCCCAGCCACATAAGAAACATCGTTCCTGTGGTAAGCGTTATCACAGTAATAAATCTAAAAAGCCATCCCGGATTCGGAACTATTACCAATTCGTTAAAATGCGCAGGGTTTTCAAGCCACATACTTATTGCTAATCCCTGAAATACACAAAGCCCCACTGTTCCAAACCGTGTAATCTGGGTAAGTTTGCGCCTTCCTTCCATCCCACTTCTGCGCAGGTTGTCAAAATAAGGGACAATAGCTGTCAAAAGCTCAAGGATAATGGAGACACTGATATATGGCATTATTCCAAGAGCGAAAATCGTAGCATTGCCGAGAGCGCCCCCTGAAAAAAGGTCTGCAAGCCCAAGCAATGTGTTAGGAATATGCTCAAAAAAACTCGCAAGGGCTCTGCCGTCTATACCAGGTGACGGCACATAGCAACCTATCCGGTAGACCGCTAAAAGAAGGACTGTTGTGACAATTCTTCTTCTTAGGTCAGGAACCTTAAAACTATCTCTGAAACCACCCAGCATTACTTCTTCTCTCCTTGTTTAATGTTAATCAGTTGACCGCCTGCCTTTTCTATTTTCTGTTTGGCAGTATCTGAAAACATATGTGCATGGATTTCAAATTTTTTCTTTATTTCGCCTTTTCCTAAAATTTTAACAAGGGCTGTTTTTTTTATAACGCCTTTTGCTTTTAGGACATCAGGAGTTATTACGGTATTCTCTTCAAAGTTTTTTTCTATCTTATCCAAGTTCACTATCTCGGGATAAATGCTCTTAATATGCGTAAAACCAAATTTTGGCACTCTTCTCGCTAAAGGCATCTGACCGCCTTCAAAATTAAATGAATGAGAGAACCCTTTTCTCGCTTTATGGCCCTTGTGCCCTCTTCCTGATGTTCTACCGCGACCTGAGCCAGTTCCTCTTCCAACCCGTTGCTTTTTATGAGTTGCTCCAGCAGGTGGTTTAATCAATTCTAACTTCATCATTTTCTTTCCTTTTAAGTTTTGATAATGCGTCCATTGTAGCTTTTATTACATTTAAAGGGTTCGTTGAACCAAACGATTTACAGGTAATATCTGCTATACCGCAGACCTCAAAAAATGCACGCATAGATTTCCCTGCAACCATTCCATGCCCGCGAACCGCCGGTTTAATAATTACACGGGATGCACCATATTTTGATTTCACTTCATGGGGTATTGAGGTATCTTCAATAGACACCGTTATCATATTTTTTCTTGCTTTCTCAGATGCTTTTCTTATAGCTTCAGGAACCTCGGCCGCTTTCCCTGTTCCAAACCCAGCGTTTCCTTGCCCATCGCCGACAACTACCAGTGCCCTGAAATTAAGGTTTTTACCGCCCTTTGTAACCTTCATTACCCGCCTGATTTCTACAACAACATGCTTTTCCTCAATTGCATCAAGCACTTGTCTCTTCTTCAAAATTTCAACCCTCCTTTTCTTGCGGCTTCGGCAAAAGCCCTTACTCTGCCTCCGTATTTATATCCGCCCCTGTCAAAAACAACTTGTGTTATTCCTTGTTCCACGCACTTATTAGCAAAAAGTTTACCTATATCTTCTGCGCCTTGGATGTTATACCCCTTTATTGCCTTAGTTGTATCTTTTTTAAACTCAGCAGAGAGATTAGAGACCGTAAACAAAACCCTGCACGGGGATTCTTCATCGTTCACAAGAGAAGCATATAATGCCTTGTTGCTTCTGAAAACAACCACTCTCGGTATCTCCGATGTACCTGATACTTTTTTTCTTACCCTCAAATGTCTTTTATTTCTTCTATCTTCTTTTGTCATCTTCATTGCGCCGCTCCTGCTCCTGTTTTACCTGCCTTATGCCTTACATATTCACCACGATATCTTATCCCCTTGCCTTTATACGGCTCTGGTGGAGATATAGCCCTTACGGTTGCCGCAAAATTTCCAACCTGTTCTTTATCTATTCCGCGGATAAAAATCATGGTGTTTCTGGGAAGTTCTATCTCTATGCCATCAGGAATAGCAATCTCCATAGGAATTGAGAATTCAAGGGATAATATCAGTTTTTTACCCTGAACCTCTCCCTTATATCCCACTCCATGCAATTCCAAAACTTTTTCAAATCTTTCGCTTACTCCTTTTATCTTGTTCAGAATAAGACGTCTTGTTAATCCCTGTAATGCCTCTGTTTTTCTGTAAAGTTTTCTTTCCTCAGGTGAAATCACATTCTTCAATGTGATTATATTTCCTTCTATATTTACTTCAACTCCTAAAGGAATCCCCTGCTCCATTTTTCCAGCTTTTCCCTCGAAAACAAGGGCATCCTGTTCCCGCTTTACTTTCACACTATCTGGTACCAAAATCGGTTTTTTACCTAATCGCGCCATTTTAACCTCACCATACGTAAAAAAGAAGTTCTCCGCCTGTTCCTGACTCTTTAGCTTGCTTATTACTTAAAATACCCTTTGAAGTAGAGAGAACTGCTATTCCATACCCGGACTTAATTTCGGGAATCTTGGTTTTATCAATGTATACCCTTCTTCCCGGTTTGCTAACTCTTTTTATTTCAGTTATTGCTTTTTGTCTTCCAATATACAAAAAAGCATTAAGATATTTAGCTTTTCCTTCTTCTGTCACCGAGTAGTCCTTTATAAAGTTCTCTTCTTTTAAAACTTTAAGAATCTCTTCCTTGAATTTGCTATGCGGAATAACCACATAGTCCTTATTAACTAAATTTCCGTTTCTTATTCTTGTTATCATATCTGCAACAGGGTCCGTCATTGTCATTGTTTTTCCTCCTACCAACTTGCTTTCTTTACACCTGGAATTTCGCCTTTGGATGCAAGTTCTCTAAAGCACAACCTGCAGAGTCCGAATCTTCTGTAATATGCTCTGGGTCTACCGCATCTCCAGCACCTATTTTTTCTGCGCACAGGAAACTTCGGTTCCTTCTTCATCTTTTCGAAAAAACTCTTTCTTGCCAATTAATCCTCCCTGATAGGAAAACCCATTTGTCTTAAAAACACTATTGTCTCTTTTGCCGTTTTAGCTGTGGTGACGATACTTATATTAAATCCCTTTATTTTGTATACGGTATTGTAATCTATCTCCGGGAAAATGACTTGTTCTTTAATTCCTATCGTATAACTGCCTTTGTTGTTCTTTGAATTCGCAGGCAAGCCGTCAAAGTCTCTTACACGAGGTAAAGCGACTGTAATCAATCTATCAATAAACTCATACATCTTGTTATCCCGCAGGGTTACCATAATACCGCAGATATCCCCTTTCCTTAAATTAAATCCTGCAATGGATTTACGCGCTCTTGTGATAACAGGTTTTTGCCCTGTAATCTGCGCTATATCTTTCTGAACAGATTCAAGAATTTTCGCATCTTTGTTGTCTTTACCTATCCCTGAATTCAAAACAATTTTCACCAAACGCGGGACCTGATGAGGGTTTTTATATCCCATCTCTTTCATAAGTTTAGGAACAACCGTTTCTTTATAATGTTTTTTTAACCGTGAGTCCATGTCACTTCACCTCTGCTATTTCGTTGCATTTCATACAATATCTTGTTTTTGTTCCATCCTGAAGAACTTTTACACCCAATCTTGTTGGCTTTGAACACTTCATACAAAAGAACATCATATTTGAATAAGATATGGGTTTTTCCATTTGCATTATACCGCCCTGCTTATCAGCAGAGGTAGGTCTTGAGTGTTTACGAACAAAATTTATTCCTTCCACAAGGGCTCTCCCTGACTTCGGGAATACCTTTATCACTCTGCCCTTTTTACCGCTATCTTTGCCTGTTGTTATCTGGACAAAATCGCCCTTTTTGATTTTGTGTTTCATTATAATACCTCCGGCGCCAAAGATATGATTTTAGTAAACTGTTTTTCTCTTAACTCTTTAGGCACAGGTCCGAATACTCTTGTTCCCTTCGGGTTTTTGTCATCATCTATAATAACCGCAGAGTTATGGTCAAATTTAATAGTTGACCCGTCAGCCCTTTTTATGGGCTTGGATGTTCTTACCACAACTGCCTTGACCTTCTCTTTCTTCTTTACAACCCCATCAGGAAGGGCATCTTTCACGCTGGCCATAACAATATCGCCAACATGCGCATATCTTTTGCGTGAATATCCTGGAATACCTATAACCATTATCTTCTTTGCACCTGTATTATCAGCAACCATTAAAACCGACCTTAACTGGACCATCTTATCTCTCTGCTCCTCTCTCTGAAATTTCAACTATTTTCCATCTTTTTCTTTTGCTTAAAGGCCTACACTGGACAATCCTTACTATATCCCCTTCTTTAGACAAGTTTTTTTCATCGTGAGCCATTACTTTTTTAATTTTATTGAAATATTTTTTATAAACAGGATGTTGCACTCTTCTTTTAATAAGCACAACCCTTGATTTTTCATTCTTACTGCTAACAACCTCACCGGTCTTTTCAACTTTTGTTTTTTTTCTTGCTTCCATTTTTCTCCCCGACAATGGTCTTCAACACGGCTATCTCTTTTTTAATATTTGTTGTAGCGGAAAAATTCTTTAATTGCCCAATTTTAAGTTGGTGTCTCAATTTATATGCTTGTTCCCGCAACTCTGACAACTTTGTTTCTATCTCTTCAACAGTTGCTTCGCGCCATTTTTTAAGTTCTTCTCTTTTCATCTTTTAAATTTCTTCCTCTTGTTTCTTTTTAAATGTAACTCGTTTAACTATCTTTGTTTTAAAAGCGACTTTATGCCCTGCGCGCCTTAACGCTTCAACAGCCATCTCTTCAGGAACCCCGCCTATTTCATACAGCATCCTGCCGGGCAGAACTACCGCTACCCAATGAGAAACATCTCCTTTTCCTTTTCCCAAGCGGCTCTCTGCGGGCTTTTTAGTAATCGGTTTATCAGGGAATACTCTTATCCATAATTTTCCACGGTTTTTCATATGGTGCATAATCGTAATTCTTCCCGCTTCTATCTGAACATTTGTGAACCAACCCGGAGCTACGGCCTGTAATCCATAGTCCCCGTAAAACAAAGTATTGCCTTTCCCTGCTTTCCCTTTTGTTCTTCCTCTCTGGGCTTTTCGGTCTTTTACT
>JAAYXZ010000047.1 GCA_012515635.1 Elusimicrobiota bacterium | reverse complement strand
TTTGACGTCCTTGATACTATAAACACGGATTCCTTTTATTGACCCTCCTATCTTGGAGATGTCGTTATCAAAGACGCCCATAATCTCAACGTTTATCTCTAAAAATCCTGGATACTGGACCAGCGCTGTCCCTAATCTACCCGCCCCTATTACTATCGCTTTTATCTTTTTATCCAAGCCAAGCAGTTCTTTGAGTGTATCTATCAGGGTATCTACATTGTAGCCAACACCTCTTTTACCGAATTCCCCAAAAAAGGAGAGGTCTTTTCTGAACTGAGCGGGTGGTATGCTAAGTAGGGATGTTATATCTTTTGATGATATTATTCGCACATCTTTCTTTTTCTCTTGTTCAAGGCAACGTAGATACGCTACCATCCGTTTTATCGTCTCTGTAGATATATTGCGTTTTTTTACCATAGTTTTTGTATGAAAGTATTGACTTTTTTGCTCAACCCCCTATAATAATTATACGTATTTGTGAGGGTTTTTCAACAATCAAGGAGAATATTCCTATGAAAAAATATATACTGCCTGTTGAGATGTTGCGGAAAGAATGTAATTTGAAAAATTTCAACTTCACCTCAACTGAAGAGATACATCCGCTTGAAGGTTTAATCGGTCAGGAACGGGCAAAAAAAGCACTGGAGTTCGGATTACAGATACGGAATGACGGATATAACATCTTTGTTGCAGGAATTCCAGGGACAGGGAAAACAACATCTGTAGAACAGGCAGTCAGAAATCTGGCAAAGGGGCAAAGAGTGCCTGACGACTGGTGTTATGTGCATAACTTTGCGAACCCCGGCAACCCTATCTCTTTAAGATTGCCGGCTGGAATGTCCCTCTCGTTTAAAAAAGATATGGAGGAATTGGTAAAGGAACTGCAGATAGAACTCCCCAAAGAACTTGAAAGCCAACTATATGAGGAGCATAAAAACCAGATAATAAAGGATTTTCAGAAGCAAAAGAACGAGATTCTTGAAGAGTTTGAAAATTCCGCAAAAGCGGCTAACTTTCAGATTAAAAAAACACCGAGCGGTATTATAATGGTTCCTTCGGTGGAAGGAAAACCGCTTAAAGAGGAAGATATAGAGAAACTGACAGAATCAGCCAAAGAGGAGATTAAAAAGAACCAGGATGTATTGCATGAACATTTCAATCAAATCTCAATAAAAATCAGGAAATTGGAGAAAGAAGCGCAGATAAAATTAGCGGAAACTGAAACACAGTTGGCTAAAAGCATGATAGGTCCCAGAATAGAAGAATTAAAAGAAAAATATAAAAATTTTCAGGAAATCTCAGAATACCTTGATAATGTGGAACAGGATATGATAGAAAATGTGGATAGTTTCAAAGACAAGAAAGAGGTGGAGATAATCCCAGGAATTAAGCTTCCCGAGAGACCGTCAAACTTATACAAATATGATGTTAATATCCTGATAGACAACTCTCATCTTAAGGGTGCGCCTGTAATCAAGGAGATAAATCCGACAGCTTACAATCTCAGCGGTAAAATAGAGTACCGCTCGCAGTATGGAGCGATGATAACCGACTTTAACATGATAAAGAGCGGTTCTCTTCATAAAGCCAATGGCGGATATTTAATTCTTCAGGTATTGGATATCTTTAAGAATTATTTCTCATGGGAGACATTGAAGAGGGCAATGAAAAATAAAGAGATTATAATAGAGGACCTCAATGAGCAATACCGTCTTATAAATACGCCCACTTTAAGACCGCAATCCATCCCTATGGATGTTAAAGTAATTCTTATCGGAAACCCTCTCTTTTATTATCTACTCTTTCAGAATGATGAGGACTTCAAAAAACTGTTCAAGGTAAAGGCGGACTTCAGCACCATTATGGACAGGAATATGGAAGGAATAACAAATTACCTTGCTTTTATAAGCAAATTCTGTCAGGAGGAAAAATTATTGCCGCTGGATAAAGAATCTGTGGCAAAGATAGTTGAATACGGCTCCAGAATTGCGGACGACCAGAACAAACTGACGACAAGGTTCAGTGAGATAGCCGATGTGATAAGAGAGGCGAACTTCTGGGCGATGTCAGATAACTCTACGGTTATTAAAAAACCCTATGTAAAGAAGGCGCTGGAAGAGAAGATTTTCAGGTCTAACCTTATAGAAAAGAGAATAGAAGAACTTATTAAAGAAGATACTATTATGGTAGATACTGAAGGCGAGGTGGTCGGACAAATAAACGGGCTCTCTGTTCTTACACTCGGAGATTATTCCTTTGGAAAACCATCAAGAATCACAGCAAGGGCTTATACAGGAAGAGGAGGAATGATAAACATAGACAGGGAAGTAAAACTTTCAGGTGCGATACATAATAAGGGATTTTTGATACTCAACGGCTATATGGGTGAAAAATACGGT
>JAAYXZ010000006.1 GCA_012515635.1 Elusimicrobiota bacterium | reverse complement strand
GCTGGAGACAGAATAACAGAGAGAGAGGCAACGCATATAAAGAATGAACTTTTAAAGTGCGAGACACCCCTTGTATGTCCTCACGGGCGTCCTACAGTGGTAGAGTTTTCAGAGTTGTTTTTTGACAGACAGTTTTCAAGATAAAAGATAAATAGATATAATATCAAAAGAAAAATTTTATAATATTTTTTTATCCGCTGTTTTTCTTAGTTCTTGGAAGGTTTATAAAATAGGCAAATACTTCTTTATCTCATACTCGTGAACTCTTTTTCTATATTCATCCCATTCTATTTTTTTAGCCGCTAATAGATTGGCGAACACATGTTCTCCCAATGTCTCCTTTAGCAGTTCACTTGACTCGGCTATCTCTATCGCCTCTATTAAACTGCCTGGTAAACATTCCACACCTAACCTTTCTTTTTCTTCTTCTGTGAGATGATACACATCTCTCTCCAGCGGCTCGCATAAAGGATACTCTTTCTCTATCCCTTTCATTCCAGCAGATACCATACATGCAAATGCAAGATATGGATTGCATGCAGGGTCAGGGGAACGGAACTCTATTCTTGTGGATTTTTCCTTTTTGGGTTGATACATCGGCACCCGTATCATTGAACTGCGGTTTTTAAGCGCCCAGCAGATATACACAGGCGCTTCATAACCGACCACAAGCCGTTTATAGGAGTTCACCCATTGATTACATATCAGCGTTATCTCTTTTGAGTGTTTCATTATGCCAGCGATATAATGCTTCGCTTCCGTTGACAGGTGATGTTTATCCTTAATATCAAAAAAGATGTTGCTCTCGCCTTTGAATAATGATTGATGCGTGTGCATTCCTGAACCGTTTATTCCATATACAGGTTTGGGCATGAATGTTGCATATACTCCCTTTAATTGCGCTATCTCCCTGACAACCATACGATATATCATTACCGTATCCGCCATTGTCAGCCCTTCCTTGAATCTTAAATCTATTTCATGTTGTGATGGAGCTACTTCATGATGGCTGTACTCCACATCAACACCCATTTGCTTAAGGGTAAGTATTATGTCACGCCTTACTTCATTCCCTGCATCTAGAGTTGTTATATCAAAATAACTGCCCTCGTCTAATGTTTCAGTGCTCTTGTCATTCTTGAAGATAAAGAACTCTAATTCAGGTCCTATATACAAGGTATAACCCTTCTTTTCTATCTTCTCCAATTGTTTTTTCAGTATATGTCTGCTGTCTCCCTCATACGGGCTTCTGTCCGGATTTAAGATATCGCATATCATACCCGCTTCCGCCTTCTCTTTCGGGCGGTAAGGAAGCAACATAAATGTAGAAGGGTCTGGCATTGCCACCATGTCTGATTCGTCTATTCTTGCAAACCCCTTAATGGAAGACCCGTCAAAACCCATACCATCTTCAAAGACATGTTTCAGTTCTTCTGTGGTTATCGTGAGTCCTTTCATTTGACCGGTTATGTCAGCAAACCATAGACGGATAAATTTTACGTTATTCTCTTTTACCAGCCGTATTACCTCTTCTTTTGTTATGTTTTTATTGTTCATTTATTCTCTCTCCTGTTATGCCCATTATTTTATCATCAATCCCGTTTTACTGAAAGTTTTATATAACCGGTTTTAATATGGTCTTTTCAATATGGAATTTTAATAGATAGACAGGTATAATGTAGGGGTAGATAGAAAAGGTTTTTTGGGGTTGTCTACTATACAGGGAGAGAACTATGAAAAAATATGGGTGGTTGATAATTTTGCTATTCTGTCTCGGTCTGGTCTCCTGCGGAAAAAAAGAGCAGAAGGAAGAATTAACACCTTTGAATGCCATAGAAAAGTATGGCGGAGTTATGGGAAATGCGCTAAAAAAAACAAAGTCAATGGATGATACGTTGTATCTGAAGAACAAAATAATTACTTTTCAGAGACAGGAAGGGAGATACCCTTATTCTTTGGATGAACTTGTTGAGTATAAGCTTATTAAAAAATTGCCAGAACCGCCAACAGGAATGAGTTTTCGTTATGACCCTGCGACTGGCAGTATCAGTGTTCAATAAAAATTTTCCATAGGAGTATTGGTTATGGCGTTAAGTTTTTTCCTCGGTCTTCAATTCGGTCTTATTTTGATAGTCCTTGGAATAGAATTTTATTTCTGTATTTTTAACAGATATATTGAAAAAGAAATAGAAAATAGCGAGTTACTTATCCTTGTACTGATAACTCTCCTGTGTATGATATTCTCTCAACCCTTTGCAAGATTTAATATCGGTCTTTGGGCTATCTTTCCGTTACCTGTCGCCTATTTCTCCTTCCGTATCCTCGAACAACGCGGGATAAATTTAGAGTATAAAAACAGGACAGAGAGAAAGCTCAGGAAGCTTCAGGAGAATGCAAAAAGGAACCCGAATTTCTCCCAAATATGGGTAGAGATAGGAGATATATATTTCACGCAGATGAAGTATGATGTTGCCCTTTCATATTATTATAAAGCCCGTTCTATCAAGGAAGATGCAGAGATTATACACAAGATAAAAATCGCCGAAAGAGAAGACAGGTTGCAAAAAAGAAAGATGTGGATATGCAGTAAATGTGGAAGGAGCAATATTGAAAGCGCGCAGGAGTGTATAGAATGCGGGAATATTGATAAACCCTTACAATCAATAAAACAGGACTTGTTAACACAGAAAAAAGAGATAATACGATGGATAATTAAAGGGTTTTATATCTCTCTTATATTGCTTTTT
>JAAYXZ010000046.1 GCA_012515635.1 Elusimicrobiota bacterium | reverse complement strand
CAGTATAACTGTCAACCATAAAGCAATCCCTACACCTTATTGTCCTTTTCTCAACCTTCTCTTTTTTCTTACTTTTCTTTACTTTTGCAGTTTTAGACATTAGACAGTCATTATAAACTTTTCTATAAGTCCTGTCAATTTTGGTTCTGCTTTAGACGCTATTTCAATCATTTCATCAAGAGATACAGGTTTTAATGCCTCCGGCAGACACATATCCGTTATTACAGAGACACCGAAGACCTTCAGCCCAAGATGTATTGCGGTTATGGCTTCAGGAATGGTGGACATACATACCATATCCGCTCCTATCAGCCGCAAAAACCGATACTCCGCCCTTGTCTCAAGATTCGGTCCAATAAGCCCCGCAAGAACACCCTTTTTTACAGGTATTTTTAATTCAAGCGCAACCGACTCCGCTTTCATTATCAGGTCATTATCATATACACTGCTCATATCGGGGAATCTCGGTCCAAATCTTTCTTCGTTATAACCGACAAGCGGATTATAAGGCATAAGATTGATATGGTCGGATATAATAACCAGGTCGCCCTTAGAAAACAAAGGGTTCATTCCCCCTGAGGCATTTGATTCTATAAGGGTATCTATCCCTAAAAACTTCATTACCCTTATGGGAAGCGCTATCTGTGTAGCGGAATATCCTTCGTAGCAGTGGAATCTCCCCTGCATTGCCACCACCCTCTTCCCTGAAAGTTCGCCAAGCACAAGGTTGCCTGTATGTGATTTTACAGTTGATACAGGAAAATGGGGTATCTCTTTATACGGAATAACTGCTTCTGTTCGTATCTTTTCCGCAAGTTTATCCAAACCTGTCCCCAAAATAATGCCTACCTCCGGCTTTATGGATGAAGTTTTTTTTATGTATTCTACTGAATCCATTACCTTAGCAAATTCATTCATCTCTTTCCCCCCCTTTATAGATTATAGTAATTGGATTACCGACTTAGATACTACCGACACCTCAATTTACAAACCGTTGTTTCCCTGCTATTTGCGTTTCTTTGACGTAGCGCCTTTTATGGCATTCCAGTTCTTATTTTTTCTCATCCTAAGGTTTAACTGCCATATATGGCGCAATAATTCCGGGTCACACCCCGCTTCTTCGGCTCGGTATATCAGCGCATTAAGGTCTTTTGGCAGACATTTCCCGCCAAACCCCATATCTCCATCAGGTCCAGGAACTTTGGTGTTCCGCCCTATAAGCGGGTCAAGTATAATGGCATTTCTGACAAAAGCCCAGTCAACATTCAGTTTTTGGCTTATCTGATACAGTTCATTAGCTATCATTACCTGCCCTGCCAACGTAACATTGGCAGAGTATTTTATCATCTCCGCAGTAGTTGAATCTGTAATAATATATCTCGCATACGGAAACACAAGCCGATATATCTCTTCTATCTTTTTGCAGTCCTTCAATTCCCCGCCGATAACGACCCTGTCTGTCCTTTCCATATCCGCCAAACTATTTCTCTCGGAGAGGAACTCAGGATTATAGACCAGCCGCAGAGAAGGGTTTTTCTTTTGCAGCGCCGCGGTTGTTCCGGGAACAATGGTTGAACGGATAGTTATAATCGGGGATTTAAATCTCCGCGGGTTAACAGCAGAGATTTTGTTCAGCACATCATTCACATAAGAAAGGTCTATACTGCCGTCTTCATACATCGGCGTCGGGACAGCAACAAACAAGACAGGGCAGTTTTTAACCACACGCCCGATATCATTATATTCAGGCATATTCTTATCATAGATGAAAAGTCTTACTTTGTCCTCAAATACATCTGCAAATGCTTTCCCTACCACTCCATAACCTATAATCCCTACATTTTTCATGATTTTTTCCTCAATTCCCTGCTCTTCGCCTCCGCCTTGTCAATAACATTTTTCAATATCTGCGAAAACCTTTTCGTTTTAAACACTTTAAGCCCTGCCTCCGTTGTTCCACCGGGAGAAGTTACCATAACTTTTAGTTCTTCAGGGTCTATGCCTGTCTCAAAAAGCATCTTAGCCGACCCATAAAAAAGATATCTGGTTATTGTATCCGACTGCTTCTCTGTAAGCCCTTTTTCTTTGCTTATCTGCTTCAAGCATTCGGCAATATAAAACAAAAAACCGGGACCGCTTCCCGATATCGCAGTGATTACATCAAACTTGCTTTCAGGAAGTTTAAAGACCATACCAAGCGGCGAAAAGATTTTCTCGGCTGTTTTACAGTATTTAGCCCCATATCTTCCGGCACAGTAAGGGAGTATTCCCGCCTTTACCTTTATGTTGATGTTAGGCATCACCCTTATTACAGGAACAGGGTTGCCACAGGTCCAACTCTCTATGCTCTTTATTGATATTCCTGCCGCTATAGATACCAGCAGAGTAGAGGGGGTAAGCAAAGCGCTTATCTCAGATAACACATCTTTTACCTTGTTTGGCTTGACCGCTATGATAATTACATTCGCTTTTTCTGCGATGGTTCTATTGTCGGCAGGCACAACCCTGAGAGTTTTTTTGAGTTTTTTCGTTTGTTCTTTTCTGACATCCGACACATAAACAGACGAAGGGGGATATATACGGGATGCTACAACGGAATCCACAAGAATAGACCCTATATTTCCGCATCCGATAATCCCTATCCCCTCTTTTTTCATAACCTTACTGAACCCGCTTATTCTCCTTCTACCTCGCCTACTTTAATGGTAATGTTTTCTCTGTCTTCTACCCTTTCTATTATCCCATCCCTAAGCCATATAACCCGGTCAGAGACATCTAACATCTTAAGGTCATGGGTAGCGGTTATGATACTCACGCATTTTTCTTTATTCATCTCCCGCAGAAGATTAATAATCTCTTTGCCTGTCTTCAAGTCGAGGTTCCCCGTAGGCTCATCCGCAAGAATGATAGCAGGATCATTTGCCAGAGCCCTTGCTATAGCCACACGTTGCTGCTGTCCACCTGAGAGTTCCAACGGCTTATGATTGACTCTTTCTCCAAGCCCGACGGACTCAAGTAACATTCTTGACTTATTCCTTGCATCATCAGTAGATAGACCCCCGAATATCATAGGCAGCATAACGTTTTCCAGTGCGCTCATAACAGGTATCAGGTTAAATGTCTGAAATATATAGCCGATTTTTCTACATCTGAGCCACGCAAGTTCATAGGCATCAAGTTGCGCAATGTCCACCTCATCAATATACACCTTCCCTTCTGACGGCTTATCCAGCCCCCCTATCATATTGAATAGCGTGGTCTTCCCACTGCCCGACGGACCCATTATAGATATGTATTCCCCTTTAAGTATTTCAATATCAATACCCTTAAGGACGTGAAGCGGAACCTTGCCTAACATAAAACTTTTCTTTACGCCGATAGTTCGGACAATTGCTTCTTTCGCCATTTTCGCCCCCTTTTGATACCTTCCGCTACTAATTATAAACTGTAATCTATTCTATTTTTTGTTATACTTCTCTTCTTATTGCTTCGGCCGGTTCCATCTTTGCGGATATATACGCAGGATATAGCGCTCCAACTACAGCAAGAAAAGTTCCAAGCAATATGCTAAACAACACATCTTTAACTATTACGACTGTCGGGAAAATCTGGAAGATAAGTCCCCCGTATTGGATAAGATACACGACTGTCATCGTAAGCACGCCTATTATAGCGCCTGCAATAGAACCTATCAGCCCATGAGCGAGGGACTCCAACAGAAAAAGTTCCACAATAAACTTATCAAGCGCTCCAAGGCACTTCATCGTCCCTATCTCCTTAGACCTTTCCGTAACGGACATAAGCATAGCATTGATAATCCCCACAATACAGACAAGAAGAGACAGAGACACAAGCCATCCCTGCCTTGCGTTGACTTCCGCAATATCTACAGCCAAAAGCGAACTAATCTCCTCAGGTCCGTTAAGTATCAAACTCATATTAAACGCATTTCCTGCGCGCACAGATGTTAAAAAGGCAATCCCCAGAAGAATGGAGGTCGTAATAATAATAGCCCGCCCGAAACGGACTTTCATGTTCCTGACACTCATTTGTACAGCATTTTTCAAAGGTAATGAAAGCTGTTTTTCTATCTTCTTCTGTTCTGCCATTATGTCTCCTTTCTCTACTTATTTTATACCAATTCCCTCAAAAACAAAAATGACTTACCGATAGATTCTCTGTGTGTTTTATAAAAACACCGCCTTTTTCGGACTAAAACCTGCCCTTATTATATATCTAACTCATTAGCAAGCGCTCTTAAAAAGTTCCGCGCTTTGATTATATCCACCTCAGGGGTCGCTCCTACCTCCCGTTCAATAGTATAAAATCCGTTATATCCAATATCTTTAAGCGCTATCAGATACTCGGGAAAATTAACATTCCCTTCGCCCAAAGGCATCTCTTTCCATCTCTTGTTTCCGTTCTCGTCAGGCAACTTTATTCCATCTTTTGCATGCGTATGAACGATATAATCCTTCAAAGTATGCACCCCTTTGACAGGGTCATCACCAACCACCATCACAAGATTCGCAGGGTCATAATTCGCTTTAAGCCCCGGGTTGCCTATAGTGTCTAACAGTTTTTTGAGGAGAACAGCTTTCTCAGGACCGGTCTCGGTAGCAAGAAAAACCCCTCTGTTGTGCGCGTATGTCCCTACCTCAGGCAATGACTGGACCATCATCTTCCATACCGCATTATTTTCATCTTCTGGAACCACCCCTATATGTGTTGTTACCACATCTACACCAAGGTCCACAGCAAGGTCAACAACCTCTTTTGTTCGTTCAATGCGCCAGTCAAGGTTTTCTGAGTCCCCAAATCCATGCCCTCCAAAATCGCCGACAAGCGCAGATATTGTTAACCCTAATTTTTCCACAAACTCTTTTAAGTCATCTCTGCCCGACTTTGAAAGATTTCTGGGGTCCAGTTCTCCTGATACCGCATATGGTTGGACACCGTCCATATTGAGTTCTGCCGCTTTTGCAATCCCCTCCCTTATAGGGAGACGGAAACAATCAGGAATTACGCCTATTCTCATCTCTCCTCCTTAATTTATGGGTTTTTAAAAATAGACCACGTTAATAATAGCGCTCTTAACAACGAAAGAACCGCTATCTACCGCTCTTTTCGTTTTTCGCTGTCTCTTTTACTATCTCTATTGCAACATCGGGACATACCATAACACATCTCTGACACCCTGTGCAACTATTTTTCCCTTCCCCTTCCGGCTCAATATAATGGTATCCCAGTTTATTAAATTGTGTTGATATCCGAAACACATTCACAGGGCATACATCCATACACAACCCGCAACCTTTACACCTGTCTCTCTTAACCGTTACTATAAACATTTAACTTCCCCAGTGGAATTTTGACTTCAACCTGTCAAAAAACCCGTCATCATCCATAATAATATTAACTTTTTTTGTTGATTTTTTTACTATAACGTTGTCAGAAGCGCCTATCTCTATCTCTCTCTGTCCATCAATGACTATCAACGCTTCAGGCGACACCTTAACAGCAACCTGCTCTTTTGAAGAGACCACCACAGGTCTCCAGCAAAGAGAATGCGGCGCAACAGGGACTATCAGAAGACACTCCGTATCGGGAGATACCACAGGTCCTGCCGCCGAAAAGGAGTGAGCGGTAGAGCCGGTCGGCGTAGAGACAATCAGTCCGTCACATCGCAACTTACCGAATATCTCCTCTTTTTGGGAAGATACTGTAACATCTATTATTCTTACCCCTTTCCTGAAGACCACCATTTCATTGAAACAGAATTCCCGTATGGTCTTCCCCTCTTTTTTCACAATCACCTCAAGCAATATCCTCTTTGATGTTTTAACTTTTCCTGTCAGGATTTTTTTAAGGTTCTCCTCTATATTCTGGACACTATAAGTGAGAAACCCCACCTTTCCGTATTTAATGCCGCATACAAATGTGCGCGGGTTATTCGTAAGGTGTATCCCCTTCAAAAAAGTTCCGTCTCCGCCCATTGTAAGAATCAAATCCGCATTATCAGGGGTTTTCTCCAATGATACCCCATAATTCTTCAGCATCCCCTCTATCTTTGCCCGCTCTTTTTCTATCCCTTTAATTTTAGGATTACTTAAAACGAAGACCTTTTTAATCATCACCCTGTCCTTTTAAAAATTTTTTCACCCTCTCTGCTATTTTTTCAGGACTCATTCCGTACTTATCAAGCAAAAACTCTCTTTTGCCGTGCTCAATGAAGGTATCAGGCACACCTATCCTAAACACTTTTTTACTGCCTCCAAGGTGTTCAAAGACAACTGAGCCAAAACCTCCTGATATAGCATTTTCCTCCACCGTAACAATTCTGTCAAAAGAATCAATTTCTTTCAGCAGATTTTCGCTCATAGGTTTCACTCTATCAACAAACTGGCAAGAGGCAGAGATCCCGTCCTCCTTCAGTATATCAACCGCTTTCAAAGACGCCTCCGCCATACTTCCGCACCCAAGTATAATCAGTTCACTGCCTGCAATTTGCCTCGCCTCCAATCTCTCGGGAAGTCTTCCTTTCGGGTACCTGATAAAACAGGGTGCGTTCTCAGCCCCCGCATTCAATATCGCATCTTCAAGGGTCTCTAAACTGTAAGGGGCGAATATCTTCAAATTAGGAAGCGACCTTAAAAAAGAGATATCAAATACACCGTGGTGAGTCGGACCGTCTTCTCCCACTATGCCAGCCCTATCAATAAGAAAGACGACAGGCAACCCCTGAAGACAAATATCATGGAATATCTGGTCATAGCACCTCTGCAAAAAGGTGGAATACATCGCAACAAAGACCCTCATGCCCGCCTTCGCTAACCCTGCCGCAAACACAACACAATGCTCTTCAGCAATACCGACATCAAAGAATCTCTCAGGAAACTTTTTAGCAAATCCTTCCAAACCCAGCCCTTTCTCCATCGCTGCGGTAAGAACAACAACCTTATCATCTTTTTCACCCAATGCTTCAAGAGTTCCGCCTACAACACTCCCTGCGGTTTTCTTCCCCTGAGAGAGAAACGTTCCCGTTCCCATATCAAACGGGGAAGCGCCATGAAAATCATCAGGTCTCTCTTCCACAAAACTATAACCCTTCCCTTTGCGGGTGATAACATGCAACAGGACAGGTTCTTTTATATCTTTGATTTTTTTAAGCAACTCCGTAAGTTCTCCCATATTATGACCGTCTATAGGCCCCAGATACTTAAGCCCCAACTTCTCAAAAAACACCCCGGGAACTATAAGATACTTTGCTTTTTTTTCAAGGTCTTTCGCAAAAAGGAGAATGTTTTCCCCCAGACCGGGTATCTTCTTTACCGCCTCAATAAACTCCTCTCTGGACTTATTGAGAAAAGGCGAAGTGATGAGTTTTGTGAGATAATAAGACATGGCTCCTTTCGTCTCTGATATAGACATCTTGTTATCATTGAGTATGATAAGCAGTTCCTTCCCGATAGAGCCAAGATAATTCAGCCCTTCAAATGTGAGTCCGTTAGTAAGTGCCCCGTCCCCTATGACTGCAATTACCTTGCCTTGCTCTCCGAGAGCATCCTGCCCTATTTTTAGTCCTGTGGCAGATGATATCGCTGTTCCCGCATGCCCTGTCTTGAATATATCTCTCTCATCCTCCTCAAAGGAAGGATACCCGGATATACCGCCATACTCCCTTAAAGTGGAGAAATTTTTATATCGCCCTGTAAGCAGTTTATGAGTATAACACTGGTGCCCTACATCCCAGATAATTTTATCAGGAGGGATATTAAATATTTTATGAATGGATAACGTAAGTTCTACTATACCTAAATTAGAAGATAGGTGTCCGCCATTTTTAGATACCGTCTCTATGATAACTTGCCTTATCTCTGCGGCAAGTGCCTCCATCTCTTGAACGGAAAACTCCTTGAGGACGCTTGGTTGTTGCGAAACTTTTTCAATTAATCTCATTTTTCCAAAATTTTCCAAAGTATCTCATCGAGAATCTTCTGTGTCTCTTTACTACCGCTTATCTCATGCGCTTTTACAAACCAGAGCAACGCCTTCTCATATTCTTCAAGTTTAAGGTATAGATGTCCCAGATGCCCGTATACCTCCTCGTCCTTCTCTTTCTCTGCCGCCCTTTCAAGATACTTTTGGGCTGACTGGTAGTCGCCCTTTTTATAATATGCCCATCCCAAACTATCTAAAAAAGCGCCGTTGTTCGGCTCAATATCATACGCTTTTTTTATCATCCTGTACGCCTCTTCTATGTTTCTGTCCTGAACAAGATATGTATAACCTAAATAGTTGAGCGCCATAGCATTGTCAGGGTGCAGTTTTATGGCTTGCTTCATACTATCTTCCATCTCTTCTCTTCTCTCTGTCTTATCGTAAAGGACGCCCATATAAAACTGCGCATTAGAAAGGTCTGTCACGCTGAGGTCTTCCATGCTGATACCTGCTTGTAATGCTTCTTCCGCTTTCTCATAGTTCTTTTCGTCAATATATATTATCCCGAGCAACTGATAAAAATATGCCTGATTTACCCCTTGCTTAATCGCCTTTTCAAGATAATACTTTACCTTTTCTCTATTGCCCTCCGAATAATAGGTGCTGACAAGAACAGAATAAGAGACATAATCATTGGGGTTATAAGAAAGCACTTTCTCAAAATATGGTAGGGCCTCTTTCGTTTTTCCCGACTTTAGGTGTAAACTCCCTAAAGCAAAATACCCCTTCCAAAAGAAATACGCCAGTTCCACTGACTTAAGGTACTCTTTCTCCGCTTCCCCGTCTTTCCCAAGACGTTCAAGAATATTTCCGTAGTTATAGCGAAACAAATAATTTTCGGGAAAGACCTCCACAAGATATTTATAATGCCCGGACGCCTGCTCCATTTTATTCATCCCCGCATATATATCACAGAGCAGCATCCTTATGGAATGGTTTTCATTATCTATAGCAAGTCCGCGCTCCATATAGAGCGCGGCTTGGTCATAGTTATTCTCAAAAAGATACGATACACCCAACCCAAACAACGCCTCTGGTTTCTCAGGCGTAAGTTGAAGCGCCTTTGAAAAACATTTCTTTGCTGACGGAATATCCCGAGTTTTGAGATAGAGGTTCCCTAATTTCATATAGAGATAACTATCATCTCCGGCTTTCTGTATTGAATCTTTGTAGTGTTGGATTGCATCTTCTATCCTATCCTCTCTCTCCGCAATAACGCCATATGCATACGAATCTCTCCCATTACTTACCTCTTGCACATGAGCGCAACCCGAAAACAAAGATAACAACACAATTCCCGCAAATATATGCCGCATTATTTCTTTCTCTTTTTATGTCTCAACGCCGCCCTTCTTTTCTTTCTTTTGTGCGTTTTTATCTTCCTTTTCTTCCTTTTCTTACCGCAAGGCATAGATGTCTCCTTTTTATATCACCTTGTTCAGCGGATATTCCACAATCCCTTGGGCACCGCATCTTTTAAGTTCTGGAATTAATCGTTTCGCTATCTTTTTATCAATAATAATCTCAATCGCAACCCACTTCTTATCCGTAAGCGGGGATACCGTCGGTTTCTTCATAGCCGGCAGTATCTTGATAATATTCTCAAGTTGCTTTGCTTCCACATTCATCTTCAGCCCCGCCTTGCCTTCCGCATCAAGAGCGCCTTTCAACAGCAAAGCAATATTCTCCAATTTCTCTCTCTTCCATTTATCCTGCCATGATTTTTTATTCGCTATAAGTTTTGGAGCCGACTCCATAAGAACATCCACTATCCGCAGATTATGAGAGAACAGGGTGCTGCCTGTCTCAGTTATCTCAACAATAGCATCCACCAGCATCCCCGCCTTAATCTCTGTTGCTCCGTATGAAAACTCAACCTTTGCGCTCACCTTGTATTTCTTCAAATAGTCAGTCGTCAGATTTACAAGTTCTGTAGCTATTATCTTTCCTTGCAGGTCTTTCGGCTTTTTTATCTTTGAGTTTTGCGGGACCGCAAGCACCACCTTCACAGGTCTAAACCCCTGTTTGGAATAACTCAACTCACATACCTCCCGCACTTTCGCTCTGTTCTCTGTTATCCAGTCATTCCCTGATATACCCGCATCAAAAGTCCCCATCTCCACATACTTCGGTATCTCCTGCGCCCTTAAAAGAACCCCTTCAATGTCAGGGTCATCCGTAATAAAATTATAGTTCCTTTCACCTGTGTATATCTGAAAACCAGCACGCTGAAAAAGAGCAGACGTGGACTCCTGCAACGACCCTTTCGGTAACGTCAGTTTCAGTTTATTCATTTTCTTCTTCTCCCTCGCTCCAAAAACCGATTTTTCGGTATTTCTGGTATCTTAACTCAACAAGCTGGTCAATTTTTATTGCCCTCAATTCCCTTATATTCTCATCAATAGCGGCTACTGTCAGTTCAAATGTCTTTGCCCAATCCCTATGCGCCCCGCCAGGCGGTTCAGGAATAATAACATCTATAACATTAAGGTCTAACAACGCTCTTGCGGTAAGTTTAAGCGCCTTTGCCGCATCTTCCGCCGCTGTCTGGCTTTTCCACAGAATAGAGGCGCATCCCTCAGGAGATATTACCGAATATATCGAATACTCCTGCATCAAAATCCTATCCCCCACCCCTATTCCTAAAGCCCCGCCGCTTCCGCCTTCTCCTATTATCACACAGATAACGGGTGTCTTTAGTTGCGACATCTCAAGAAGATTTTCCGCTATAACAAGCGCCTGTCCTTCCTCTTCCGCTTGTATATCAGGGTTTGCCCCCGAAGTATCTATGAAAGTAATCATCGGGATATTCAAAATCTCAGCCAGTTTCATCACTCTTCTTGCCTTCCTGTAGCCGGACGGATGCGCCATCCCAAACTTCCTGTAAAGATTCTCCTTTACATCACGCCCTTTCTGCTGCCCCGCTATACCCACGGGTATTCCCTTAAACTTCCCTATTCCCGCTATAATAGAGGGGTCATCCGCACTAACCCTATCCCCATGCAATTCAACAAACCCTTCAAAAATATTCTCTATGTAGTCCAGAGCATGCGGTCTGTTTGGATGCCTTGAGAGTTGAACGATATGCCAATCAGATATTTCAGCAAATATCTCCTTTGTCTTCTCAGCAAGTTGCTGTTTCAAAAGGACGATATCCTCCCCGTTCTCTACCGCTCCGTTTTTTCTCCCTCTCTGTAATGCCTCTATCTTCTTCTCTATCTGCTCCAATGGCTTCTCAAAATCAAGATATTTTCTATCCATTTGTTTTTTAAATAATCCTGGGCACTTTAAAGAAATCATCCTTCTTGTCAGGCGCTAAGGACAATATCTCTTCTGCCTTATCTGAGGTTTTAACGGTATCTGTGCGAAGCACATTTATTATTGACATATCCCCTGTCATTGCGCTCTTTACCTCAACTTCAGAGATTTGAGAAACATATCTGAAAATATTGTTCAGTTCCTCAGTCAAGCAAATCTTCTCTTCTTCCGTCAAAGACAGTCGGATAAACTCAGACAGATGCTCCACATCTTCCTTTTTAATTAACTTCTCTTCCTTATTCATTATTCTGATAGTATATGCTTTTCTCCCTAAAAAGTCAATCTTTTATCCATACGGAAATGGCATCAAAACATCAGTCAGCATACCATATAACCCCCTGTTGCAATTCAAGGCAATTTCTGTAATAAACAGGAGAGATACCTTCAAAAAAAGTGCTAAGCAAACGCTTCGCTTTCAACCATTTTTGCGAGAGCCACAGCATTGTTATGTTCTGTGTCTGAAGCGGAGAACAGCAAGGTCACCGTTTTGTTTTTACTCAAAACATCTTTCAGTTGCGCAACAATTTCCTTGTTAGTTTGAATCTCTTTTTTATACCGCTTCTGAAACTCCGCCCACTTGAGCGGGTCATGATTAAACCATTTTCGCAGTTCATTACTTGGCGCTATGTCTTTAAGCCATATATCAACCTTTGCCTTCTCCTTTGATATTCCTCTTGGCCACAGACGGTCAACCAAAACACGATACCCATCACTTTTTTTCGGTGCATCATAAATCCGTTTAAGTTGTATCATATTCTGTATGCACCTCCTTCAAACCCCTTTTGCCTGTTGCCTGCGATTACAGCGGAGGGGGTGGGATTTGAACCCACGGTACCGCCTTTTGACGATACAGCGGATTAGCAATCCGCCGCACTAGGCCACTATGCGACCCCTCCGTTATTAAACTCCCCACATAAACAACTTTTCAATGTAATTCTTTATATTATGTTCAGCGATAGTATTATACCCTCTATTCATGGAAAAGAAAAAACGCAAAAAGCAAGACCGGACCTTGTTAATACGATACTAATAGTTTTTTTCGCTACTTCGTTTCTTCGATGTCCTTTTTACCGGAACTCTCCAGTTTTGCCAATCTCTCTTCAAAAGATTGCAAAATCTCCCAAATCAAAAATCCTATTATACCAATAGAAAGATATAACCATCCTTCGTCTTTCCCGCCCGATATAACTGTAAGCACTGCAAGTATCAACATAAGCCATGAAAAATACTGTAATCCCCGAATATACATCTGTATCTTATCAATCCTACCCACACTATCCTTGGGAACGAAATAGGAACGAAATAGAAATGACAAAAGAAAAACAACCACGCCTACTAAAAACGGCAAGGCAAATTGCGGCATAGCACATTGTCCAATCATAAATAACCCCCTTTTTTTATAATGCTCCTAAACACATCAATATAGTAGGTCTTTAAAAGTTTTAATTATATTATCACCCGACTCCCTCTCAATTCAAATCCATCCTACCATAAAGATTCTTATTACATTCGGTCATACGGTTCTATTGCCAATGGTGTAGGTAGACTGCGATCTATAATTCCATATTCAACAGGAGGGTTGAATTTGAATATGTCATCAGATACATTTGAATTCAAATTTACCTTTTCTACCGTGTTTTTGTCATAGTCAGAAACTTTTCCATCAATATAATTAAAAATATTTACAACCATAGGAAATCCTTGACTGTTAAATTTATCACATTCTCTAACATAATTTAAACTACAGTCTGAAAAATTGTATCTTTCATAGCGATAAACGCGATTATAATCTGTTGGATCACATATAATTGAAAAAATCGGATTGCTGGAAAAATTTGATAAAATTATGTTTATCTGCAATGCGGTTCTCTGATCATCACCATATTTGACGGAATCAAATGAGATTTTAATTCCTTCCCGGGTTCCTTTAACTACTTGATTGATTAAATTTGCGTCTGGTATGAATGAGTCAACATCTTTTACGTAAACACCGAATACATACTGTAAGAGGTCCTTTACATCCTGTGGCATATCACACCATTCATTAATATATTCTCTACGCCACATCGATTGGTCGTTAAAAAGAGTTGCAATTTTAGCAACATGATCATATTCAAAATGAGTATAATCCGCTTTAGAAGGATTACCATAATTTACAAAAGTTCTTGTTACAGGTGCACTATTAGGAATTGCTGTCTGCCCTGATGGAATAATAGTTTCATCTACTCTATATAAATATTCTCCTTTAATTCTAATGTGCTGTTTCATAAAGCGAGGTAATTGTTGCTCCCGCATAATTCTTTGTACCTCTGCTTCCATCTCCGCCTTCCTTGCATTAGGCGTAGTATTGACGGCAGCTTGGTCAGTAGCTTTATATAGTTTCTCCACTGCTGAACGGATAGTTTCCTCTGACTGAGGTTGTTCCTTAACTTCTCTATACATTAAAATATCAAAAGAAGATGGAGATTCCTTCCATGCCGCATTTGCCAATTTGAATACTTGGTCTTGAAAGAAATCTTCCCCATATCCCAAAACAGTGAACATTAATATACAAGCAAATACAAAATACGGTCTTATAAATCTTAATGTGATTTTCATTCTTTTTGCCCTCCTTTTAGAGTCCATAATTAAAATTCTACCTTTACAGATATACTTTATTCTCCTACACAAGATTCTCCAAGCAAGGCAGAGAACTCAGAACGATAAATCTTTTGTTCGGCTCTTTTTTCGCAAATACGTAAATCGCAATACCCACACTGAAGATAAGTCAGCGCTCCTACGCATGCTATACACGCTGCACAGCCCAATAAATTTGGAGGCACACAAAAGCCACATACGACAACACAATCAACTCCTGCCTGTAAGATACAACGCGAAAGCACACCCCAAAGAAAACGATTCTTGCAAGGATAATATTTACCAATTTGTTGTTGAGAGCTTGCACAGATTTCTCTACCACCCTCGCCAACTCCCGCTCCAGCGCATCTATAATATTGTGGTATTACATTAACTCCGCCGGTACATCCCTCCTCACATGTTGGACAACTGCCATTTTCAGCAGGTACAAGTTCCCTAATATAGCATGAAATACATCCTGCAGCGCCTTTTACCACTCCCATCTCTTCTCTTGACAACTCACCCTACCTTAAGGCACTTCCCAAGATATTTCGTTTGTTAAATCATATACGTGTGTTCCACTTAGTAAATTTATACTATCCAATCTGAACTTTGCATTGTCTATGTTGATAGCAGAGTTAAAGTCCTGTATATCTATTTTAATTATCACTGCACCAATTCCATCGCCTGTTTCATAGGTTAACGACTTTAGATACATCATTTCTCCATAGAATTTCCAATTGGCCTGATAATTATGATCTAACCTTTGGTTATCAGAACTATGGTGGTGAGCAACTACCTGTTTAGGCAACATGCTTGAGGAATCAAGAATGATAGTTAGGTTTTCATTTACACCTTTCTCTTGAAGATATCCAAGTATTGTTAAGGTATCTTTCGCAGATTCAATTTTTGTTATATTTAAGCGATATTTTCTGTTAGCAATATCTTTTAAAAGTTCTGGGATTTTTATATTGTGCCCTAAAATAACTAAGTATTCGGGACGAAAATCCTCACCCATCGGCGGCAGCAGTAGGAAAGGTTTCTTTCCTGATTGAATATGCACCACTTTATTCTCATTGGAATAACCAATCTCTTCATCAGGGGTGGAAATGTAAGTGTCTATCAATTGACCACGCTTTCCATTGACAAACTCATATTTATCAGCCCGAGAAAAATCCCCTTTAAATAAAAATTCAATCCAGAATTTATCTGTTTTGGATGTTCTTTTATTGCTTGAAAGTTCCAGTATGTTTTTTTCTCTATACTCAACTATTGCTACTCCTTGTCCTTGAGAAATATTTTTAAGAGTTGTTTCTGCAACATCTGCTGCTTGAGTCAAGAT
>JAAYXZ010000045.1 GCA_012515635.1 Elusimicrobiota bacterium | reverse complement strand
TTAATACAAGAGAACTTTTCAAAAAAGCGTTGGCAGGCGAATACGCGGTTCCTGCCTATAATTTTAATAATATGGAGCAGTTACAGGCGATTGTTACTGCCTGTGCAGAAATTAATTCGCCTGTAATACTCCAGATATCCAAAGGAGCCAGACAGTATGCAAATCAAACTCTTTTGAGATATATGGTGCCCGGAGCAGTTGCGATGGCAAGAGAGATGGGCAGCAATATACCCATTGCTTTGAATTTAGACCATGGAGATTCTTTTGAACTCTGCAAAAGTTGTATTGATTATGGTTTTTCCACTGTGATGATAGACGGTTCCTCTCTTCCCTATGAGGAAAATATTGCGCTTACTAAGAGTGTGGTAGATTATGCGCATGAAAGAGATGTGACTGTTGAAGGAGAGTTGGGCGTGCTTGCCGGCATAGAAGAACATGTCTCTTCGGAAGTTAGTCATTATACTAACCCGAAAGATGTTGAGGATTTTGTTAAAAGAACAGGAGTGGATAGTTTGGCTATCTCTATTGGAACCTCTCACGGCGCTTATAAATTCAAGGTTCAACCGGGAGAATCTATTCCGCCCTTAAGATTTGATATACTTCAAGAATGCGAAAAAGCGCTTCCAGGGTTTCCTATCGTTCTTCATGGCGCATCTTCTGTTTTGCCTGAATATATAAAAATTATTAATCAATACGGAGGCAATCTTGAAAATGCCGCAGGAGTTCCAGAAGAGCAGATAAGAAAAGCGGCTTCAATGAATGTCTGTAAAGTGAACATTGATTCGGACGGTCGTTTGGTGATGACTGCCATGATAAGGAAACATCTTGCTGAAAACCCTAAGGATTTTGACCCCAGACAATATCTCGGACCTGCCAGAGAAGAACTGAAAAAGATGTATATTGCAAAATGTGAATTGCTTGGAAGCAACGGAAAAGGGTAATAATAATTCAAAAGAAGAAAGCCATATAAAATGAAAAAGATAGGGGTTCTTACTACCGGTGGGGATGCGCCAGGAATGAATGCTGCTCTGAGAGCTGTTGTAAGAACAGCGTTGAGCTATGATTTTGAGATTACAGGAATTGAGCAGGGTTTCAGAGGGCTCTACGAAAAAAGTTTTATGAAACTGACATCAAGAAGCGTTAGCGGGATTATAAACAAGGCAGGGACATTTTTAAAGACAGCGCGGTTTCCTGAATTCAAAGAAAAGAAGATAAGAGAGATTTGTTATAAAAACCTACAAGCAGAACAGATTGAGGGACTTGTAATAGTCGGGGGAGACGGTTCTTCAAAAGGCGCATATTATTTTTCCAATGATTTTGACTTTCCTGTAGTTCTTATTCCTGCCTCCATAGATAATGACTTATACGGAACGGAGTGCACATTAGGTTTTGATACGGCGGTGAATACAGCTGTTACTGTAATTGATAATATAAGAAATACCGCAACCAGCCATAACAGAACATTTGTAATAGAGGTAATGGGCAAAGAGAAAGGAAATCTTGCTTTAGCTGTGGCTCTTTCATGTGGAGCGGAGATAGCGATTATTCCAGAGATAAAGATGGAAGAGAAAAACATAGTCAGGACGCTTAAAGAGCAAGCAGACAAAGGGAAAGTCAGTTCTATAATTGTAATTGCAGAAGGCGCAGGCAAGGCAGAGGATTTAACTGCTTTTTTACAAGAGGCGCTCCCTGACAGAGAGATACGGTATTCGGTTTTAGGGTATATACAGAGAGGGGGAATACCGACATATCTCACACGGGTGCTTGCCACAAGATATGGAGTATCGGCGGTTAATTTATTGGCTCAGGGGAGATATCCTTATATGGTAGGGCTTAGTAAAAACGAAATAGTGGATGTTCCTCTGAAAGAAGTAATCTCCAACCAGACAAAAATATCTGAAACCGACCTGGACATAATACACAAAATGGCCATTTAGGAGGGAACAATGAGAAGTGATAACATAAAAAAAGGGCTTGAAAGAGCGCCGCATCGCTCTCTTTTGAAAGCAATAGGGCTTACAGATATAGAAATAGGTAAACCTATTATAGCAGTTGCTAATTCCGCAAACGAAATTGTGCCCGGTCATATTCATCTTAATAAGATAGCAGAGGCGGTAAAGATAGGCATACGCATGGCGGAAGGAACACCGATAGAGTTTTCCACTATAGGTGTTTGTGATGGTATAGCGATGGGACATCAGGGGATGAAATATAGTTTAGTGTCAAGGGACACCATAGCCGACTCTGTTGAGATT
>JAAYXZ010000044.1 GCA_012515635.1 Elusimicrobiota bacterium | reverse complement strand
TACCCCTTGTATCGCCGATAAGTCCGATAATGGTCTTTTCCGCTCCTTCGCTCAGATTGACCTTAAACCCCAAATCCTCTATTCTCTTTACCACATTATCTATTTGTTTTTTAGTGGCAGATGAACTCATTATAATAATGTCAGCCATATCAACCTCCTGCATGAATTGCAATTAGACATTGTTGTCTCCTATCGGATAAGAACCCAGAAGTTTCAGAAATACGCTCTCTTGCTCTATGCTTTTCAGCGCTTTTTTTACAGAAGCATCATCCTTATGTCCTTTAAAATCAAAAAAGAATATGTAATCCCATGCTTTTTTCTTACTCGGCCTTGATTCAATCCGTGTAAGGGTTATGTTGTTTTTCTTGAAGTGGAGAAGAATATCGTACAGCGCGCCTACCTTGTCCTTGATTGATACAAGTATGGATGTTTTGTCTTTCCCCGTCTTCAGAGAAAAACTTTTTCCTATCGCCAAAAATCGCGTAATGTTTTCTCCATAATCCTCTATCTTTTCGGCAAGAATGTCCATTCCATAAATATCCGCAGCGACCAGCGAACCGATTGCAGCGGTGTTCTTCTCTCCCTTTGCCATCTTGACCGCTGTAGCAGTGCTTTCTGTCTCTATCAGCTTGGCATCAGGCAGATTCTCTATAATCCAGTTCCAGCATTGTCCTATTGCCTGATAATGTGAAAAGACCTTTTTGATTGAGGCAAATGACTTCTCCTTTGAGAGAAGATAATGATGAACATTGAGCAGTATTTCTGCGGTTATATTCAAATTGCTATCTACGAATAGATCCAAGGTATGTGATACTACGCCTTCTATGGAATTTTCTATGGGGACAACACCGTAATCAGCCCTGTTCTTTTCCACTTCCCGAAAGATGTTATCAGTTGTTTTACAAGGGATAAACTCGCTGTTGCCTCCAAATTTCTTTAGCGCCGACTGATGCGCAAAAGTTCCTTCAGGACCAAGATATGCTATTTTCATAGGGCGGAACATTCCCCGATATAATTTAAATATCTCCTCCATAATGAATTCAATATCTTTCTTTGTCAGGGGTCCCTTGTTTTTGCGCGCAAGTTCTTCTATGATTTTTCTTTCTCTTGCAGGGTCAAAGGCAGGTAGTTTGCTCTTCTTTTTTATATCGGCAATCTTTTTTACTGTATCAGCGCGCAGATTAAGTAAATCAAGGATATTTCCGTCTATCGCATCTATCTTTTTTCTGACATCCTCTATCTTATCCTTCATCTTTTGATATCTCCCTAAGAATTTTTATTACCTCTTCTATTTTTATAACTACTCCGCTTTTAACCTTTCCGATGTTCTGCGCAAGAACAAACCGAAGATTTCCATCCCGCGCCTTTTTGTCATATTTAAGATAATCAAAAATTTTATCCATTTCAATAGATGAAAAATCATATGGAAGAGAATAATCCTTTAACATCTTTTTCACCGCATAATACACATTCTTTCCGCAAAGCCCTTTCTTCCATGAAATATATGTTTCACCTGCCATGCCGAGGGCTACGGATTCACCGTGGAAAAACTTTGAAAGATGGGAAATCTCTATAGCATGTCCGAGTGTATGCCCAAAATTTAAAATCTCCCGAAGCCCGTTCTTTTCTTTCTCGTCTTTTTCTACTACACCCTTTTTAATTTTAATACTCTCTTCAATAAGAAAAGGCAAATTTTTTTTAATCTCCCGCGGAGGCGTCTTCTCCAAAAGATTGAATATCTCTCTGCTCTTTATTACTCCATACTTTATTATCTCTGCCAGTCCCTGCTTTATCTCTTTCTCCGGCAGTGTAGATAAAGTTTTATAGTCCATATACACAAAAGACGGCTGGTAAAAACTGCCTACGAGGTTTTTGCCGACAGGTAAGTTGACACCTGTTTTTCCGCCTATAGAAGCATCTACCTGCGCTAATAAGGTTGTCGGTACGGCTATAAAATGTATCCCTCTCATATATGTTGCCGCGGCAAAACCTCCAAGGTCGCTTATTACTCCTCCTCCAAGGGTTAATATAGTATCATTTCTGCCCATATTGTTTTCAGCGCAATTCTTGAGGATTTTGAAGGCTGTATTCAGTGTCTTTGCCCTTTCTCCCGCAGGAACAACTATTTCAATTATCTCTTTTCCTTTACCGGCAATAGAGTCCTTGACGGTCTTCCCGTAAAGAGGATGAACATTTCTATCGCTTAATATGAGGGTTTTTTTGCCGTAACCCTCTTTAATCAGTTTTCCGATATCGTTAAGCGGGTAACCTGTATAGACAAAATAACTGCCTTCTTTCAGGTTAATCTTTATTCTTTTCATAGGTTAAATTATATACCAAAAACCGTTTATTAACAAGATACCCGTTAAATGTTATAATTCTCTCAGACGTCTTATTTCTATAAATTTATTATTTTATTTTTCACCGTATTATTTTTGATTTTTCAAAATGGATATCATTGTTAAGAACTCGGAAAAATTAAGCGGAGAAGTAATTGTTCCCGGGTCAAAATCGCATACTATCAGAGGTGTTGTTATCGGAACTCTCGCCGAAGGCGTAACCAAACTTAAAAACCCGTTGGTATCAGAGGATACTTATGCATCGGTAAACGGATGTGCGCATTTTGGGGCAAGGATAGACACATCAGGCGGGGATTGGGTAATTGAGGGAACGGGCGGAAAGATAAGCAAGCCCGCCGGTCTTGTTAATCTGGCGAATTCAGGAACTTCATTAAATCTGCTTACAGGGGTTGCCTCTCTCGGTAATTTTGAAGTTGTCCTTGATGGAGATGCGTCTTTAAAGACAAGGACTGTTCAGCCGTTACTGGATGCCTTAAATCAATTAAATGTCTCCGCTGTCTCCATAAATAACAACGGAAAACCGCCTTTAAAGATAAAAGGAAAACTTAACGGCGGGATAACTGAGGTTAACGGCATAAGTTCTCAGTTTGTCTCCTCTCTGCTGATTTCTACCCCGCTTGCGGAGAGAGATACAGAGATAAGAGTTGTGAATATTCACGAAACCCCTTATATAGAGATGACTCTTAAATGGCTTGATGAGAGAGGTGTCGTATATGAAAAAGCCAGTGACTACACATATTTTAAGGTGCAGGGGGGACAAGGATATAAAGCATTTGAAAAGGCGGTTCCATCTGATTGGAGTTCAGCGACCTTTTTTCTTGTGGCTGGCGCTATCACTGATTCGGATATTCTTCTGAAAGGGCTGGATATTAACGATGTTCAAGGTGATAAGATGGTTATGGAGTATCTTAAAAAGATGGGAGCGGACATAAAGATAGAGAAAGAGGGCATACGAATCAGGGGGGGGAATCTTCAAGGTGTGGAACTCGACTTAAACAATACTCCCGATGCTTTGCCCGCTCTGGCGGTTACGGGATGTTTTGCGGAAGGGACTACAAGAATTTACAATGTGGCTCATGCAAGAATAAAAGAGACAGACAGAATAAAGGTTATGGCTGAAGAATTATCTAAGATGAATGCCCAAATAGAAGAGACACCGGACGGATTGATAATACACAAGAGCAACTTAAAAGGTTGCAAGGTTAACGGACACAGCGACCATAGGGTTGTTATGGCTCTCTCCCTTGCAGGCATGATAGCCAAAGGAGATGTTCGGATAACAACAGCAGAGGCGGTCAGTGTTACCTTCCCTGAGTTTATAGGCCTGATGACCGGCTTAGGGGCTTATATAGAAAAGATAGCATAAATTGACCCTATGTTTTTTATCCGTATACCTTGTAATTATGCCCTCGGATGAAATTTTTTATATGCGGATTGCAGGTGTTTTTTGTTCAGATGGGTATATATCTCTGTCGTGGCAAGTGTTTTGTGCCCTAACAATTCCTGGACTATACGCAAGTCCAGTCCCCCTTCCAGCAGATGTGTAGCAAAGGAATGCCTGAAAGTATGGGGGGTTATATTTTTTTCCACAGGCAGATAGAGAGAGACCTTTTTTATTAACTTCCATATACTCTGTCTTGATATTTTTTTGCCGCTTCTGTTATTAAATAACCAAGGGGAGTCGTCAAATTTTGTATTAGCCCTTTCCTGAAGATAGAGGTCTATAACGGCAAGCGTGTTTTTATTGAGAAAGGCCATCCGTTCCCTGTTTCCCTTACCTGTTATTTTTATGTATCCTTTTTCAAAGTCAATATCCTCCAGTTTTATTCCGGTAAGTTCGGAGACACGCAGTCCTGCTCCGTATATAAGTTCAATGAGAACTAAATTACGCAGTTTATCCCGTGATGATATTTTTTTAATCAGGTCAATTATCTCTTCCTTCCCAAGAACTTCAGGCAGTTCCCTGCTTACTTTAGGGGATTCCACATCAGGGACATCGGAACCTTTCACTATCCCCTGCCCTGCCATAAATTTATAAAACCCCCTTATAGAAGAGAGCGCGCGTATGATAGAGAGCGGAGAGAGCCCTTTCTTCTTTAGGAAAAGGGTGTATCTGGTGATTTTCTCACCATCTATCGTCCCTAACTTATAATTGTTGAGAACAAGAAATTCACCAAATTTTTTAAGGTCGGAATTATATGCCGCAATAGTGTTTTTTGAGAGATTCCGTTCAACCTCCAAATGCTGTAAAAAATATTGTAAAACCTCGCTATAGGTCATCTATTCTCCAGTAAGTTCTTTAAAATCCTCTTCTGTCATAATCTTTATTCCGAGTGATTTTGCTTTTTCAAGTTTTGAGCCGGGGTCTTTGCCGCATATAAGATAATCGGTGTTGCCTGATACCGTCCCTGTTACTTTGCCGCCGTTTCTCTTTATTATGTCGGTTATCTCATCTCTTGTGTAATTGTCAAGGGTTCCTGTAATAACAAATGTAAGCCCTGCTAATTTGGCTCCCTTTTTTGACGGGGACTTCTCTCTTTCGGTTTTGACCCCCGCTTTTTTTAATTTCTCAATGACATTTATGTTCTCCTCATTAGCGAAAAAATCAACGATACTTTTGGCTACCACAGGACCTATCTCCTTTATAGAAGAGAGTGTCTTTGTATCTGCTTGCGCAAGTTCATCTATGCAAGCAAAGTTTTCAGCAAGAATCTCGCTTGTGTTAAGTCCTATATGCCTGATACCAAGCGCAAAAATAAAATTAGTAAACGGTCTGTCTTTACTCTTCTCTATCGCAGTTAATAGATTGTTGGCAGACCTCTCTCCCATCCGTTCAAGGTTCAGGAGTTTTTCGTGAGAGATATTGATATAGATATCGCTATAGTCAAAAATAATTTTCGCATCTACCAGAATATTTACCCATTTTTCACCCAAGCCCTCTATATCCATAGCATCTCTGGATGCAAAGTG
>JAAYXZ010000043.1 GCA_012515635.1 Elusimicrobiota bacterium | reverse complement strand
TTCTTTTGATAACAGGCGCAGTGGTTGCTTCTCTGGTGGAGGTATTACCACTGAAAGTGAATGATAACCTCTCAGTAGGTTTGATTACTGTAATAGCGATGACACTTGTTTCTATGGTTTATTAAAGAGCATAAAGTTCCTAAAGATAGAGATCCAACCTTTATTTCTTGCTTACCGCTTATTCCATACACTGACTTTTTATGCCACATATTCCTGTTTTTGTATTATAATAGATTAAAGGAGAAGAAAGGGAATACAGAATGAAAAAAAAGAAAAAAAATAGAGGAGAGGACAAACCAATTCATTTCTTTATATTTTTGGTCTTCGTTATTTTCTTCTATACCGCTAAAATAACACCCTCTGCTTTATATTCGCCTATAAGTAAATTGATAGGTCATATAATGTATTATAGTATGCGCAAAAACAGAAAACTTGTCCTTAAAAACATTGATATTGTCTATGGGGACACCATTGATTTTAAGAGAAAAAATGATTTGGGTAGAGATTTATTCTCAGGTATAGTGCTAAGTTTATTTGAATGTATCCAGTTAACGAAGGTAACAGACCAACAATTTTTACAAAGAACGATATTTGAAGGTGAAGAGAATTTGAGAGAGGCGTTAAGCCGGAATAAGGGCGTTGTGGGCATCTCTCCGCATATGGGCAATTTTCCGCGCCTTCAGTTAGCGCTGATAAAAAAAGGGTATCCGGCAACATATTTCTCAAGGCCGCCTTCGGGCAGATATCTGGCAAGGTTTTTCAAGGAATTTATTGCATCTGTGCATGTTCCCCTGATATACACCACCAATAAAAGACAGGCAATAATAGATGCTTATAAATGGCTCAAACATAAAGGGATGCTCTGTTTCTATATTGACCAGCAGGATAACAAAGGGGTTGAGGTTGATTTTTTTGGAAAGAGAGTGTTTGCGCCTGCGGGCGCTGCATCTTTTGCGAGAAAAAGCGGTGCGTCTGTTGTAGGGCTTTTCACATACAGGATGGCTGACGGCAGACATAAAATTATTATAGAAGGCCCTTATGAACTCCAAAAAACGGATGACGAAAGAGAAGACATTAAAACAAACACGGCTATTTTCCTTAAAAGGATTGAGTACTATGTAAGCTTATATCCGGAACACTGGTATTCCTGGCTGCATAAGCGGTTTCCGAAACTATATTAAAAAAAGCGGTAAACAAAAACTAAACGATATTGTGTCTCTTGCTTGAACAACTTATAGAAAACCTTAAAAGATGGATTTAATTATTAAAAATGGCACGATAATTGATGAGAACTGCGATTTAAGAGTGGCGGATATAGGTATAGCCGACCAAGAGATTGAATTTATAGGAAAAGAGAAACTTCCCTCAGACAAAACAATAGACGCAACAGGTCTCTTTGTTATCCCCGGCTTTATAGATGTTCACAGCCATAACGATAATATTATCACGGGGAAAACCCCGTTTCTTGCTAAGATCAGCCAGGGCATTACTACTGAGGTTATTGGTAACTGCGGTATTTCAGCGGCGCCCTACACAGAAAAGACACTGCCCTTTATTCAGGAGTTCTATCCTGTAATCGGAGACAAGGGGACTTGTCCCCATTGGTTCATATGGGAGAGATATCTTAAGGTGTTAGAGAAGTCCTCTTTAATCACAAATATTGCGCCTCTTGTCGGGCATAACAACCTGAAGTCAATGGCGGAGGGTTCTTTAACTGCCTTGAAAGATATGAAAAAAGCCCTGTATGAGATTATGGAGCAGGGTTGTTTCGGGCTATCCACAGGCCTTATTTATAATCCCGGAGTATTCTCTTCCACTGAAGAGATAATAGAACTTGCGGAGGTTGTCTCTGAGTTCAATGGTATATATGCCACCCATATCAGAGGCGGAAAAGAAAAAAATATGCAAGGCATAAAAGAAGCCATAGAGATAGGTGAATCAACAGATGTCTCCGTGCAGATATCCCATATGAAAACATCGGGAGAGGAGAATATAAGAAAGACAGAAGAGATTATCTCCCTGATACGCGGAAAAAGGGATGTAGGGCATAATATAAACTATGATGTATATCCTTATACCGCCAGTTCTACCATTATTACTATATTATTGCCGGCATGGATAATAGAAGGCGGAAATGAAAAAATGTTGGAAAGATTAAATGACCAGGTTTTGAGAAAAAAAGCGGAACAAGAGACGGACTTACTGGTTAAAGAACATTGGGACAAAATAATTATCAATCAGGTTGATTCTCTCCAAAACAGATGGATGGAAGGGCGCAGTATAAAAGAAATTGCGGATAAACTCTCTCTGACCCCTGCCTCTTGTTTAACCAACCTGATAATGCAGGAACAGGGCAAGATAAGTATGATTCATTTTTCAATGTCGGGAGAATCTGTCAGAGCATTCTTGAAAGAAGACATATCTTTTATAGGCACCGACGGTCTCCCTGGCAGAAGACCCCATCCCCGCCTTTGGGGCAGTTTCACGAAGATTTTAAGAAAGTATGTTCGGGAGGAAAAGTTATTGACTTTACAAGAAGCGGTGTATAAGATGTCAACAGGTCCTGCGGAGAAATTTATGCTGAAAAAGAGAGGGGCGATAAAAACAGGCAACTTTGCCGATATTGTGGTCTTTGACCTTAAGAAAATCAAGGATAACGCCACCTATAAGGACCCGGTGCTTCCGCCAGAAGGGATTAAAGCAGTGATAATAAACGGTGATGTGGTTATGCGGGATGGTAAATTCACAGGAAAAACTTCCGGAAGGGTCCTGTTAAAGTAGGTGAGGAGAGTTTGGTTTTACTTTAACTTTCAGAGATATAATTCGTTTGAGGGCGTATTATGAAAACATTATGGACATTTCCTTGCAACTATAAGAACAAGACCGATTTGCTTATTAAGGAATGCATCAAAGAACCTTCAGTTGCCCTTTATATTACTCCTAACATAAGCAAGGTTAGGGATTTCAAGTTAAAATATCATCAAAACAGACCTGATATGTCACTTTTGCCTTCCACCTATACCATAAAAACTTTGGCTCTGGATATTCTTAACAGCGAATCCGAAAAAAGAATTATATCGGATGTAGAAAAGTTCATCAACATTTTACAGTTGCTTAAAGACAACGGTGTTGATAAGAGTTTCAGATATGCGCTTCCTGGAATGGCTCTTGCTATCCTCCATTTCATAAGAGATGCCAAAATATCTACGGAAGGAACGGTCTCTGCGCAAGATATAAGGAAGAGAGTGGAAGAGTTTGAATGGAAGTTTGATTATAACCGTTCTGTCTTACAACTGGCGCTGGACATAATGGAAAAATACATTAAATATATGGAGAGACACGGGTTTCTGGATATGGAGGATATTTATAAAGAATCTGTAAAGCATATAGCCCATCTTGAGTTTCAGGAGATTCTTTTTGACGGCTTCTGCGAGATACCCTATTACCAGAGGGAGTTTATAAAGTCAATAATAAAACAGAGTCCATCAACAGTGTTTTTACTCTCTCACGATAGTGAAACCACAATAGATGTAAGAGAACTTATACTGAACAATACATACTCGTGGTTGAAAAAGATATGTAACTGGCAAGAAAAAAAGTTTGGGCATAAAGAGAGAAAATCTGATGTGAAGTGTTATAATTTTGCTTCACAGGAAGAAGAGGTTGAGGGAATAGTAAAACTCATAGTTAAGATGTTAGAGCAACACCCCGACTGGACACTAAACGATATTATGGCAGTGTTCCCCAGCATGCCGTCCTATAGGTCTGTTGTTCAGAGGATATTTAGGCGGTATAACCTGCCCTGCGAGATATTGCCGGGCTATTCTCTTGCGCAGGACTCATCCATATCAACTATCCTTGAACTCTCTCCATTTATGCAGTCATATGACTGGGGAACATTGATGAACATACTCCTTTGCCCATATTTTACTGAATTAAACCAGAAGGATTCGCAAGAGATATCCCTTGAGACAAGGGAGCGGTTTAACAGGAGAGGGTTTATCAAGGATGATTTTGTTTCACTTAAAGGGCGGAACATAGAGATTATCAAAAAAGCCCTGAAAAGAATTGAGGGCAGTCCGAAGACATTAAAGAAATGGGTTAAGGATATGGAGTTTGTTATAAAAACTCTTGGCTGGCAACCCTGTTATCCCGAAATAAAGGTGAGATTTCAGAAACTACTGCATGAGATAGGAAAAGATGGCGTATTCTCTGAAAATGAGTTTGTTAATATCCTGCAAAAGACAATGGAACTTGTGGATGTGGAAGAGGGGAGGGGGGTAGGAATTAAGGTCAGCGGTGTGCAGGAGAGCGTAGGGCTTGATAAAAAACTTTGTATTGTCGGCGGGGCAACGGAATCAAATATACCGGGCATCCCTTCTCTTGAGGAACTCTTTCTTCCCGATACCTTGAAGAAGGAACTGGGCTTTACTGATTATACATTACGGATGGCAAGAGAGCGGCTGGACTTATACCGGCTTAAAAACGAGAGCGAAAACGTAATCTTCACTTATCCTTCCAAAGTTCAGAGTGAAAACCAGATGAAGTCCATACTGTTATTTGACCTGAAGGACTCGTTGAAGGAACTATCGCCGTTTATTCTTGAAGGGAACGATATCTTTGACGCTGTCCTTTCAAGGGAAAAATTCAATAAAAGATTTGTTAAAGATGGGATATTAAAAATCAATGTATCTCAACTGGAATCTTTTTTAAGATGCCCCTATAGTTTTTACCTACAGTATGTAGAAAAAGCCATTCCTTACCAACAGCCGCAAATAGCGGAGGTCCCTGATTTATGGGGAAAAATTATTCATGATGTAATGAAAACGTTATTTAACGGCTACGAAAACAGAACACTGCAGGACAAGGATATCAGCAAACTTACAAAACTCTTCAAGGAAGGGGTAGAACAAGAGATTGAGAACAAACATTCTGCTGGCGAAATATCGGGCTTTTATAAAAACATATTGACAGAACGGACAGAGGAAGTAGTAAACAAATTTATTGCTATAATCAACGCTCACAAGGAATACGAATTTATTAAATCTGAAAGCGATATAAGTGTAAATATTCCCAACCTAATAATAAAAGGCAGAATAGACAGGATAGAGAGAGCCCCTTCCGGAAAAATAAATATAGTGGACATAAAGACAGGCACTGCCCAACCTCCTTCCTATACAGAGCTGGATTTTTTCAAGGGCAATGTTCAGATACCGCTTTATATATGGATGTATAGCAGGATAAACAATATAAGCCCGAACAATATTCAGGGCAATATCTGGCGGTTTAGTTTCAAAGAAGATAATGAAAAATCCAAAGATGATGTTTTTTATGAGAGCAGTAAGATAATAAAGTATTTTGATATGATAGAAGGATACCTGAAAGAGATAACCCAAAAACTTCTTCACGAGCCAGATGTTTTTACACCGGATAAAGTTAATTGTTTTGTATGCCAGTACAAAGGAATATGTCCCTATGAAAGATAGTGGTGATTTTAATGCAGTTATTATAGAAGCGTCGGCAGGCACAGGTAAAACACGCTGGATAACAGAGAAGTTCCTTGCGCTTTTGGGCAAGGACGACCCTGCCTCTG
>JAAYXZ010000042.1 GCA_012515635.1 Elusimicrobiota bacterium | reverse complement strand
TTTTATCTCAATATAGTCAACAATCAGTTCTTTTGGTTTTTTTCTTGCAGAGACAAAACTTTTTGCTTGTCGGTATTCCTCTTCAGAGGCGACCATGGGAAGCAGGTCGGCTTTTACCTGTGAAGCATAAAGTTCCCCTTCGTCTATGAGCGTTTTTGCCTTCTTGAAATTCATATTGGAGAACCCTTCTAATCCGAGAGTGATAAGAATATCGTTCTCTTTTAATAGTGAGAGTTGATAAAGATGGTTTCGCCTTCCATATATCGCAAGAACCTGTTTAGTTACATCTACAAGTGTTTTTAACTCATCTCTCCCTAATAAAGGAGAACTTACATCAATCGCAATAATTCTTTCAGCTCCGAGTTCCCGAGCAGTCTCTATTGAAAGGTTAGCAACTACTCCGCCATCCACAAGAATATGGTTATCTATCTCTACAGGCGCAAAAACACCCGGTATAGCCATACTTGCCATTATTGCTTTAGTTAAATTGCCTGATGCTATATCTATCCGCTCCCCTGTTACAACATCTGTAGTAACTGCGCGGAAAGGTATAGGAAGGCGGTCAAAGTCATCAACAGAGAGCATAGGCAGGAGTATTTTGTTCAGCGCTATGATAAGTTTCTGTCCTGCTATTACGCCCTGTGGGATATGTATCTTGTCAAGAGTGTATCCTGCCTCAACACCCTGTATATATTTGGATGCATCCTTTCTCAATCTATATGGTTGTTGTAAAGGTTTAGGGTTATCCGAGAATATATCATCCCAGTCAACTTCAAGCATCTCTTTTTCTATCTCCGCAGGGGTAAGCCCTGCGGCATATAGCCCGCCTACAATAGCACCCATACTTGTTCCCACCACCATATCCACAGGTATATGCATCTCTTCCAGAACCTTCAATACACCGATGTGCGCAATTCCTCTTGCTCCGCCACCGCTTAAAACGAGTATGGTGAAAGGTCGGGATGCCTCTTTTTCGGCATACAGCGATACCTGCGAAGAAAGAAAAAATACGGCTATTATAAGAAACCTGTTGAAATATTGTTTTGCTTTTTCCATAATTGTTTTAATTTTAACATATTTCTACTTTACCGCTAATCTTTGACCTTTTCTATAAATGAAGTATTCTTTCCATAGAGGAATAGCGGAAAAGGGTTATAGGGGCGTTGACCTTTTTTTGTTTCCTATGTAAATTTTTATAAGAACAACAGGAGTGTGGATATGAAAGCGCTACTTTTATCCGGCGGCAAGGGAACACGGCTTAGACCGTTTACTTTAACAACACCTAAACCGCTTTTACCTATAGCGAATATTCCCTTGATAACCTGGCAGTTTGAATTTCTCAGGCATTATGGCATCACCGAGATTATCGTAGGAGTTGGATATAAGCCAGAGAGTTTCAAAAAAACAGTAGAAAAAATTGCGGGGAAGATGAAAATTAAAACGCATCTTTCTATTGAAAACACGCCGCTTGGCACGGGCGGCGGTTTTAGAAACGCATACCCCTTTTTTAAAGAAGAGACAGAACCCTTTGTTGTTCTTAACGGGGATGTCATAGGGGACTTCAATTTAAATCAAATAATAGCATTTCACAGAGAAAAAGGCGCAGATATAACAATAGGGCTTACCAAAATAAATAACCCCTCCTCGTATGGGTTGATAATTACCGATTCTAATATGGGTGTGAAAAAGTTTATAGAAAAACCAAAAACGGAAGAGATTGTATGCGACACGATAAACGCAGGGCTTTATATCTTTACTCCGGAGATATTCTCTGAAATACCCGCAGGTAAAAATATCTCCATAGAAAAAGAGGTGTTCCCCGCATTGCTTAAAAACGGGAAGAAGATATATGGCGTTATTCATAATGGTTATTGGGTAGATGTGGGGACTGTCGCAAAATATAAACAGACGAACTTTGATGCATTGGAAGGAAAAACCGGGATATATTCTATAAGAGGGCAGGGCGACAATTTTTTGGCAGGCGATAATAGTGTATTGAAAGAAGACGTGCAAATAAAAGGAAGAGTGATAATAGGGAACAACTGTGTTGTGGGCAATGGCTGTGTGCTTGAAGAGAGCATTATAATGAACAACACAATTATTCGGGATAGGGTGGTGATTAAAAACTCTGTTGTAGGGACAGATGTTGCGATAGAAAACGATTCCGTAATAGATAATATGATACTGGCTGATAAAAGTTTAGTAAGGCCCTTTACTCAACCTATGCGAGATTAATTGAAAACCTGTGATTGTATGTTTGCTATGGCGTCTTATCAACTCTTTCGCCTCTCGCTCGTATTTTTTGCTTTTTATCAAAGCGGAAGGACCCGGTTGGTCTGGTGTGATAATAATTCCCTTTCTGTGTTTTTTAGCGGTATATTCTAATGCCTCGTTCTCTTTCTCGTTTTTGCCGAGAATAATATTTCCGTTCTCAAAGTGCCGTCCCATTGTGAAAAGCGCAATATCAAAGGCGGTGATGTTTTTTCTGCTTTTCAACACAGGCGTAACTTTTTTACAGAAATCCGGATAACAGAGCGAGCATCCCCCCGCCGGGTTCGGGTAGGATATACGAAATTTCTCTGCAAGTTCCATCTGCCTTTTTCTCTGTCTGCCTCTAATACTCTCAAGTTTGTTTCTGTCTATAAGCCCTTTATTCTCTGCCTCTGTGGGTGGCAATAATTTTGCGCTGAGAGGTCTCAATATCTTGCCTTGTAATTTTGCCTGTTTTTCTATAAGGTATAAGATGTCTTCTCTTTGGCTCATAGGTCTTTCCCCTACAACCTCTCCTGTAACAATAATATCTGCTTTAATTTTCCTTGCCAGTTTCTTTGCCTTTTGCAGCATAAAAATATGGCAGTCAATACAGGGATTAAGTCCAGCCCCTCTCCCGAATTGCGGATTTCTAATAATATCCATATATTCTTTAAGAAGCGTTCCCTCAACACAATTAATAATATGGAGTTTAACCTTCTGCTCTTTTGAAAACCCGATAACATCTTCTTTCCTATTTGAGTATTCCTCAAACGGCAGGATAAAATAGACCGCTTCCACATTACTCTTTCCTAAAAGTTCTTTCATTATTATCAGAGCAAGGCGGCTGTCAAGTCCGCCGGATAAAAGCACTAATGCTTTCCCCATATAATCTGTCTCCATATCCAACTAATGAACGATATAAGTGTTGTAACACAATAATTTATTCTTTATTTACAATGGTAAGAATATATCCTAATGTTCAGCATATTCTCGGCAGTTGGCTCCCTGACAACATATCTACAATCCTCAAAGAATCCGCCAGGGTTCTCATTACCACCTTGCCCTTATAATCTTTTATCACCTTGCCTATTACTACGGACTTTCTGCCCATTGGATGCCTCCTCATAGCAGAAAGCACCTTCTCTGTGTCCTGCTGACCGCAGATGAGAACAACCTTACCTTCGTTAGCAAGGTAGAGCGGGTCAAAACCCAGAATTTCACACAAGGCAGAAACTTTTTTACTTACAGGAATCTTCTCTTCCTCCAAAAGCATCCCATATTTGAGTCCGTCTGTTATTTCGTTCAATGTAGTTGCAACACCGCCCCTTGTTGGGTCTCTCATAAAATGGATATTGTCAGACACCTCTTGTACGCCTTCTATCAACCCGTTTAAGGCAGCGCAATCACTTTTTATCCCAGAGGAGAATCCAAATTTTTCTCTTTCCGATAGCACTGCCATTTCATGTTCCCCGATAGAGCCATTTATTATGATGCTGTCCCCGTTACGTATAAAACTTTTTCCTATACGTGTATTTTGTCTCCTTACTCCTATGCCTGATGTATTTATAAAGATTTTGTCCGCCTTGCTTTTATTCACTACCTTGAAATCTCCTGTTACAATTTTCACACCTGCTTTTTTTGCCGTATCTGCAATGGATTTAACTGTTTTTTCAAGGACTTGCATCTCTAACCCTTCTTCCGCTATGATTGCGCAGGAAAGAAAGAGC
>JAAYXZ010000041.1 GCA_012515635.1 Elusimicrobiota bacterium | reverse complement strand
TGTGAGAAGCCGATACTGCCCCGTCTTTGTTTCTCCCAAAAGAATTTTTCCTATTCGGACTCTTTTCAGGTCTATAACCCTATAGCCGCAATGCTCAAATATACGGCGAACTTCACGTTTTTTGCCTTCTTTCATCACTACCGAAAGAAGTGTCCTTCTAGGAAATCGTTTCAACGCTCTTATTGATACCGCCCGCAGTTTTTCACCCTCGTCTATAATACCTGTTTTTAATATCGGTGTATGGCTGGGGTCGTAAGACGGGGAGAGAAAGACCTCATATTCTTTTTCAACCTGAAAACTGGGATGGCTCAGGTGTTGGGCAAACTGTCCATCGTTGGTGAGAATCATAAGCCCTGAACTGTTTTTGTCCAAGCGCCCCACATAAAAAAGTTTTCCATAGGAGAGCGGAACAAGGTCTATAACCTTTTTCTCGGCAAATCTATCTTTTATGGTTGATATGTAACCTTTAGGTTTGTTAAGCGCTATATAGACATATTTAGCGGGAGAGACAGGTCTGTTGCGAACTGTAACTATATCGTCCTCTTTAATCTCTGTGTATGGTTCTAATGTTCGTTTGCCGTTGACTTGAACTTTCCCTTTTTTTATCAGTTCATCCGCCCCGCGGCGTGAAGCTACCCCGCAGCGCGCAAGATATACGTTCAGTTTCATTTCTTATATATCCTTTCCTTGTTTTTACTCATCTTCTTTAAAATAAGGAGTTGTGAGAAGCCACTCCCGCTTTAATATACTTCACCCTCACCCCTCTTACCCTAACGGGCTTCGGTCACCCGCCTCACCAACTCGGCGGGCGTGCCAAACAATGCTCTTTATTCATCGCATTGACACCCCTCTCCCCTCAAGGGAGAGGGAAACAGAGAGAAAGCATTCTATATGTTTTTATATCTCCTGTATTTTCCCATTTTGAAGGAACACTATATATCTTTTTACTCTCTTTCTCTGCGGAAAGATTTTTCGCACCGCCTCTTCGTATATATCCATCTGTTGCTTGAATTTATCTGCATCTCCCTTCTCTGTTTTGTAATCATAGATATAGCAACTCTCTTCCGCGTCAAGTATTATCCTGTCAATAAAACCTGTGTATATTTTGCCTTCTTTTTTCACTATAAAAGGTGTCTCCGAAAAACCATCTTCTCTTTTTTCTACAATTTTTTTCAGTTCAGGAGTTTTATCTATAAGTTCGTAGATGTTTACAAGCATATCCCATAATTTTTTGTTCTCATCAAAACCAGACTTTTTGAGGTAAAAATCAACCCTTTGTATGTAGTTGTCTCTGCTGTTTATCCTGCCGGTAGAGAGTTCATAAATCAGTTTATGGGCTATCTCCCCTGCAACAGTCCCTTCGTAGTGATATTCCGCTTTTTGTTTCTCTTCCGTGTAAGAGGTAAGAAGCCCTGAATGGTCTATCTTTATAGATATTGTTTTTTTCTGTTTAGGTTGTTCCGCTTGCTCTTTTTTTACGGGCACCATCTTCGGCATAGTAGCCGGGAAATCCGTCTGGAATTTTTCAAGCAAGGGCATCCACACCCCCTTTGTTCTTTCTCCTGTCCCTGAAATAAAAAGATACTGACAGGCGCGGGTAAGAGCTACATATAAAACCCTTAATTCTTCACCTTGTATCATATTTTTGTATTCATCTTTGTATTCTTTTGTCGCTTCTCCTTTCAAGATAAATTCATACGGCGACTCGCCCTCTGTCTTCTTGTATAGTATTGTGTCCTTTTTCATATCTGCCGCTCCATCTTCAAGGTTAACAAGAAAAACCGACGGAAACTCAAGACCTTTTGCGCTATGGACAGTAAGCACACTGACTGCATTCTGGTGCTCAGAGAATATATCCGCCTTTGGTTCTTCCTCCGCAGACATTATAGCCCTTAAGTTTCCCGAAACATGATATAGCGGAGTCCCTTTCCATTCATCCACAATCATCAGAAATTTTTCAATGTTTGCTTTTTGTTGTGTGCTTATCCCTTCCCAGAAATTCAATTCTTGCAGTATTATCTCAAGCGCATCTACCAGTTCCTTGCTTTTTAAATATTTACGCCATTGGATTACCTTGTCATAGGTAATACGGTATGTTGAGGAATAGAGATTCCACAGGGAAAGTTTATCTGACGGGTCTGCTATTGCTAAAACAAGTGTCATAAGGAATATTATTTCGGGCTCTTTGTAGAACCCCATACCGCCAAGTATAACAAACGGTATCCCTGACTCTTTAAGTGTCTTCTCAAGCAACTTGTATTTTTTACCCACCCTTTTTCTCATAAGTATAGCAATATCGTGAAACTCAATAGGCCTATATTCTTTTGTATGCTTGTCCATCACAAGCGCTTTATTGTTTATAAGTTCCAGTATTTTACCTGCTACCCACTGATATTCTTCAAATTTAGGGTCTTCTCCCTCAGGAAAATTCAATTCAATATTGTTGGGCATACCTTCAATGCCGGGGGATAATTTCTCCTCTGCCCATGGATGGTTGTCCTCAAAAACTTTATTAACAAAATTAATTATCTCAGGAGCGCTTCTGTAATTCTTTAGAAGTTTTTTCTCCGTACAAAAGGCATTAAGGGTAGTTTTTGCTTCATCAAAGACTTTGCCTTCCGCCCCTCTGAACTTATAGATAGATTGTTTCCTGTCCCCCACAAGGAAAACTCCGTATGGCCTGCCTGCCTCTGCCTTTGCCCCATAGCCGGAGATCCACTCTTCAACTAATTTGGAGATAATCCGCCATTGCAGTAAATTGGTATCCTGAAACTCATCTACAAAAATAAAGTTATTCTTCTCGTCAAAGTCCTCAAGTATATTAATGGCTTCAGGGGTTTCAGTAAGTATCTGGTAAGTTATCATCTCAAGGTCGTTGAAGTCCATCATTGAAAGTTCTCTTTTTATTCTGGAGGATATCTCAGAGACATCTCTCCCCAGTTTTGCTATCTGGGTTGTCATATCCCCTGCGGGAACTCCGATTGTCGCATAAGGGTGGGTCTTCAGAACATCAAATAGGTCTTTTCTCAACGAGGTTAGTTTAATGTTTTTTAGAAGTATCCGCCATCTTTCAGGGTCTGCATTATTCATAAAACTGTTAAAAGCCCTGTATGAGAGCAAGATGTTCTCCCTTTTATTGATAACATTGAAGAACGGGTCCATTTTGTTATAGAAGGAAAAACGTTTAAGTAAAAGACGGCAGAAAGAGTGGATAGTGGAGATACGGAGTTTAAGCATTGCGTTTTCCAGTTCCACTTGTTTACTCTCTGAAAGTTCAGGAAAGATATCTTTGTATATCTTGGCGAGAATACG
>JAAYXZ010000005.1 GCA_012515635.1 Elusimicrobiota bacterium | reverse complement strand
TTCAAGACAATTTTTAATATCATAGGCCCTCTCTGTAATCCTGCCTCTTCGGATGTCCAGATAATGGGTGTGAACGACTATAACCTTTTGAAGGTTATACCGTTCGTTTTTCTGCGGCTCGGCATTAAGGGATACATATTTCATTCAGAGGACGGACTTGATGAGATATCGCTGACAGGCAAGACATATATGGCAGAGGTATCAAAAAAAGGAGTCAGGGAATTTGAAATATATCCGCAGGACTTCGGTTTCAAAAAATGTAAACTATCCGACCTTCAGGGCGGCGATGTGAAAACCAATGTGGATATTCTGCTAAATATTATAAAAGGCAAAGAAAAGGGGGCTATGCGCGATGTTGTTCTCCTAAACACCTCCTTTTTGCTTAAATCCGCTGGAGCAACAAAGACCATACAAGAAGGCATTGAACTTTCAGGAAACACTGTGGAAAAAGGTGTGTGCTGGAGAAAGTTTAATGAGGTTTTAGAAGCGGTGAACAGGTAAAGGGCTTTGTCCTTCAATTTCTTTCACTCCTGTTCTTGGGACTGCTGTTAACCTCTCTTCCAATAAATTAATTTTTTTAAGAGACCTTATATGAAGAAGATATTGCTGAAAATTTTATTATTAAGGAGTTAGATGATGTTCCTGAAAAAAATTATTGAAGAGAAGCGGAAGATAGTGGAGAGACAGAAGGCGGAGGATAAAGGGCGTAAAAGCGGTAGTATGAGAAAAACGCTGAGTTTAAGAGCAGTGTTGCAAACAAGGTTCGGACTTATAGCAGAGATAAAGAGGGCATCCCCTTCCGCCGGTATTATAAAAAAAGATTTGGATGTAAGAGGGATAGCGCATATCTATAACAGTTTAGGCGCAGCAGGTATATCCGTTCTTACCTGTGAGCCGTTTTTTATGGGAAGCATAGACGATATAAAAACGGTAAGGGAAGAGGTTGATAATCCCGTTCTTATGAAAGATTTTATTATAGACCCCTATCAAATTCATCTTGGGAGAAGATACGGAGCGGATGTTTTTTTGCTTATATTGAGAATATTATCAGATGCGGAGTTTTTGAAACTTCTGGCAACAGGCGATGATTTAGGGATGGAGACGCTTGTAGAGGTTCACAATGAAGATGAACTGAAGAGGGCGTTGCGTCTGGTAAAATCGTGGGATAACAAAATACTGGGAATAAACAACAGGGACCTTGATACGTTGAAAGTGGATGTCTCCAATACAATTGATTTGATTAAACTTGTCCCACAGGATAAAATAACAGTTATAAGCGAAAGCGGTATTAAAGGAACAGAAGATATAACAAAACTGAAAACTATTGGTGTGAACGGCGTATTGGTAGGAGAAAGTTTATTGAAAAGTTCGGATATTAAAAGCAAAATAAAAGAACTAATATAAAACAAGGGGGGAAGAATGGAAAATGATAGAGTATTACTGCCGATAAAGGAGATGCCGCAAAGATGGTACAATATTTTGCCTGATTTTCCTGTGCCTTTGCCTCCGGCGGTGCATCCGGTAAAACATCAGCCGATTGAACCGGAAGACCTTGCGCCCATATTTCCAATGGAACTTATAAAACAGGAGGTTTCTCCTGACAGATGGATAGATATTCCCGACCCTATAATGGATGTCTATCGGTTATACCGTCCGACTCCTTTGAGAAGGGCTAAGAACTTTGAAAAGGCGCTGAAAACTAAAGCAAGAATATACTGGAAAGACGAATCTGTATCACCAGCCGGTTCACATAAACCGAATACAGCCATAGCGCAGGCATATTACAATAAAATGGCAGGAGTAAAAAGAGTAGCTACAGAGACAGGAGCGGGGCAGTGGGGAAGCGCTCTTGCATTTGCCTGCAAGATGTTTGACCTTGAATGCACTATTTATATGGTGAAGGTCTCATTCCAGCAGAAACCATACAGGCGGCTTCTATCTCAGGCGTGGGGAGCGGAGATGTTCTCTTCTCCTTCAGACAAAACTAATTTCGGAAGGAAGATATTGAAGGAGACTCCTGATACTCCAGGCAGTTTAGGAATTGCTATATCCGAAGCTGTGGAAGACGCGTTATCAAGGGAAGACACTAAATACTCTTTAGGGAGCGTTCTTAATCACGTGTTACTGCACCA
>JAAYXZ010000040.1 GCA_012515635.1 Elusimicrobiota bacterium | reverse complement strand
TCTCTGCCAACGGGTTTTTCAGTATCGCTTGTAAGACCGCCCCTGTTATTGATAGCCCTGCGCCGATTATAAATGCGGCTAATACCCGCGGTCCCCGTATATTGAAGAGTATCATCTTGTCAATATCCGTAAGGTGTAAAAGGCGTCGCAGTGAATAAAACTCAGTTCCCAGAGAGAGCCCTGCAACCAGCGCAACCAATAAGAATAAAAAAACAGCAGTATATTTTATCTTTATGCCCCGTTCTTTTTTCTCTGTCGCTTTGTTCATTTGATTATTCGCTGTTTTCCTGTTTCAGATAAAGTATTTTATAGGTGTTTTCCACTGTCTCCACAAAACTTAGCGGTGTGGGACTTGCGATAATTGTGGATTCTACAGAGTATATCCGTTTCTCTATTACCGCATTGGTCTGATTAAGTTTTTCCCATAGGGAGTTTTGTTCTTCTTCCATATTAAGAAAGATGATAATATCGGGATTTCTCCTGACGACTTCTTCAATACTGCAGGCAAACCATTTTCTGTTCACATCTCCGAATATATTGAGACCGCCTGAGTGTTGTATCGCTTCATTTATGTAGGTCTCTTTGCCTGTGGTGAATAGCGGTTTAAACCCGAGAAGGAATAACATCTTTTTCTTGCCTCTTGTCTCTGCTTCTTTTCTTGTTTTGTTCAGCCGCATTTTTGTATCGTTAAGGACCGTTTTTGCCTTCTCTTCGCAGTTGAGCGCTTCGGCAAGCAACAGGAAGTTTTTACAAATATCATCAAAGGTGTATAACTGTTCAAGTGTAAGTGTTTTTATTCCGAGATTGCTAAGTTTATATATGTGTTCGGCTCTGTTTCCTTCTTTAGACCCAATCACTATATCCGGTTTTAGGAAAACTATCTTTTCTATGTTGGGTTCAAGGAGTGTCCCTATAATCTCTCGCCCTTTTTTAATCTCTGCCCTGTCATGCGTTGTAAGCCCGATTATATCTTGTTCCAACCCCAGTAGGCAAATATTCTCTGTTACATAGGGGCCAAGTGAAACAATCCTTAACGGCTCTGCGTTTGCCAGCACTGCGGAAAATAGCAGTAAAACAAAGAGATACTTTTTCATTTAACGTTTTCCTTTTCGTTTTTTAATATCTCTCAGGGTTATAAAACTCATCGTTCTCTGATAAGTCGGCAATAGACGGATTATAGGGACTTATATTATGTTTTTCGCTTATAGCTCTTACGCTCCCGTCCACAAAGGCAATATTGGCAAACCCGCAATGCCTGAAATGGATATTCGGACCGACCCACATATACATCGGGTCCCCCGGCGCTCTTAAGTAGTTGTTTGCCCCGAGTTCATTGGTGAAAGAGGACCAGATGGCGCTGTCGGCAAGAAGAACTGTGTGAGCGGGGTCTTTAATCCTTCCTAACTTTATAGGAAGTTTCCCTTCAGCGGGGGAGCCGCCTATGTAAGTGGCGTTATAGGCATAACCTGTATAAGGCCTGGCATCAAATACCTTCTCTTTCAGTGTAGGGCAGGAATACACTTTCCCTGTAATATAATGCCCTAACAATCCTGGGGATGTCTCTCCGGTATTCCAGTCAATATAGTAGTCCCATGCATACTCAAAAGACCAGTCAGGCGGCATATAATAGGCTGGGGGCAAATATTCTTCAAAGTCTTGGGCATACATAAGAAAAGTAAGAGTTAACTGCCTGAGGTTGCTTATGCAGATTGTCTGTCTCGCTTTCTCTCTTGCTGTGCTTAACGCCGGTAAAAGCATTGACGCCAGTATAGCGATTATTGCAATTACTACCAGCAACTCTATCAATGTAAAGCCACCTACCTTCTTCTTAACACCACCCGCTATAACCTTTCTTTTCATTCTTTCTCCCCTTTCGGGATAAATAAAAAAAACCCGCCAAGATATTATGGCGGGCTGCACCCTGTTTTTCTTTGCCCAAAACAGAACCCTCTTCTCCTGTTATCCCGCAGGAAAGGGTTTTACCATATCTCAGAGCAGGTATTCTGACTTGGGACCTATCTGCCTACTTTTCCGTCTTCCCTCCTGTGTTAAGCAGGAAGTGACTTATTGGAATTTCGTTGTCCCTCACAGCGCCGGGAGCGTGGTATTTCTCTCACTTTTGTGAGAATAACACTTCCCTATTAAGCCGTTTAAGGCGCTCTGAGATGTTCGCTTCTATTATAGCCGCCTATAGAAAGTTGTCAAGTGGGCTATACAGAACGGTGTTAGACGCTCTTAAAAAAAGGAATATAGATAAAAAACATATCTCTTAAAAAAGAGAGACGCTGTTGAAAAATAGTCAGGCGGATTTATAGCTGAAACGCTCTCCTTGCCTGTTAAAAAAAATTTGACAAGAGAAAAAAGAGGTGTTTAAATATCACGGTTGAGAAGTTAAGAAAAGGACAATAGTTCTAATTCTTGTTCTTCCAAAGAACTATTAACTCCTGTCCGCAAAAGGGGAAAACCCCCTTACTTTTATTGCTCTAAAAAAGATTATAGCTTTTCAATCATAACCAACATAAAAAAGATAAGAGGAAGAGGTCATAAAAATGATAAAAAGATATCTAATAGAGGTTCACAATAAAAAAGATATCCTTGATGTTTTCAGGAAAGGTATGATTAACGATATAAAAGAGCAGGGGATATCAGGTGTGCAGGATATAGCAATCTCTGATTTGTATCGTATAGAAGGGGATATATCTTTAAAGGAGATAAAAAAAATAGCAGAGGATGTGCTTCGGGACAGGATTATACAGGAGTCCTTTGTAACGGAAGGCTTAGCGGTTCAAAAAAAAGGATATGATGTTGCGATAGATGTGTTTTATAAGAAAGGTGTTACGGATGCAGTGGCAGATACCGTATCTTTTGCGGCGAAAGATGCAGGGATAACAGCGGATATAAAAGTATCTACAGGCAAAAGATATTACATAAAAGGTAAGATAACAAAAGACGATATAGAGCTTATTTGTGAGAGGTTGTTGGCTAATCGTCTTGTACAGGACTATTACATAACTTAACCATAGAGTAAAGGATAAAAATGATGGAAGGATATGTAGAAGAGATAAAGATTATAGGGGCGGATGATACAACGTTGCTTGAGATAAGCGAAAAGAATCTTTTAGCGCTTAATCTGGAGGAGATGAAGAGTGTTCAGGAATATTATACAGATATTGGAAGAAACCCTACAGATTGCGAGATAGAGACAATAGCCCAGACATGGTCCGAACACTGTTACCATAAGATATTCAGGGCAGATGTGGATTATACTGAGATAGACGGAGATAAATCTACCCGCAAGAAAATAAGGTTTTTAGATGCAATCAAGGATGCCACCAATAAAGTAAAAGGCGATTTCTGTGTATCTGTCTTTGAAGATAACGCAGGGATTATAAGATTTAATGAAAGGCACGGGATAGCATTCAAGGCAGAGACACATAATCATCCTTCAGCGCTTGAGCCGTATGGTGGCGCAGGCACAGGTATAGGGGGCGTTATAAGGGATATACTGGGCGCCGGCAAAGGGGCATATCCTATCTTTAATACAGATGTGTTATGCTTAGGTCTGCTTGATACACCTTATGAAGATGTTCCCGAAGGAGTCCTTCATCCGCGTAGGATTTTCAGGAGAGCGATAAGCGGGGCAGGGGATTATGCCAACAGGATGGGTGTTCCTACCGCTTCAGGTGCGGTTATATTTGACAAGGGCTATCAGAACAATTGTCTGGTCTTTTGCGGGACACTTGGGATAATACCGCTTGATAAGGTTGAAAAAGAAGTGTATGAGAATGATTATATAGTTATCGCAGGCGGAAGGACAGGCAGAGACGGAATACATGGGGCGACCTTCTCTTCTATTGCGCTGGATAAAGAGACATCCTCAAGTTTTGTTCAGATAGGCAACCCTATTTTAGAAAAAAAGATGATGGATGTCCTTATAAAAGCGAGGGACGAGAATCTTTATAATGCAATCACAGATTGCGGGGCAGGGGGGTTTTCCTCTGCAGTGGGGGAGATGGGAAAAGATATAGGCGCCAGAGTGTATCTTGAGAAGATTCCGCTGAAATATGAAGGGCTTTTACCTTGGGAGATATGGGTGTCGGAGTCCCAGGAAAGGATGGTCCTTGCTGTCCCTGAGAAAAATCTTGAGAGATTATTGCAACTATTCAATGACGAGGATGTAGAGGCGGTTGCTATAGGTCAATTTAAAAACACAGGAAAACTTGAGATAACTCATAAAGGGGAGCAGGTATGTTTTCTGGATATGAAATTCCTGCATAAGGGGTTATCTCCAAGGCAATTGAAAGCGACATTCAATATTGCCAAAGGTAAGCCCCTTCTTTTAAAGAGAGAAGAGACGGGGCTGCCTGACTGGAAAAAGAGTATTCTGAACGTTTTAGGCAGTTGTAATGTAGCGTCCAGAGAGGTGATAACAGACCAGTTGGACAAGGAAGTTCAAGGGCGGACAATTATTAAGCCGCTGACAGGCATATTGCAGAACGGTCCTTCAGATGCCACAGTTCTTAAGTTGCTTTATGATGAGTGGAAGGGCGTTGCAGTGAGTTGCGGTATAAACCCGTTCTACGGCAGGATAGACCCGTATTATATGGCGGGATGTTGTATTGAAGAGGCGTTGAGGAATCTTGTGGCGGTTGGAGCGGACCCAGACCAAGTGGCTATCCTTGATAATTTCTGCTGGGGGGATGTGGATGACGAGAAAAATCTTGGCGCTTTGGCAAGGTGTGTAAAAGGATGCAAAGATTTCGCTATTAAATATAAACTGCCTTTTATATCGGGTAAGGACAGTTTGAATAACTTTTTCATTGACAGGGACACAGGAGAGAAGATATCTATTCCCGGCACACTTCTTATCTCTGCGGTAGGTATTGTTCCTGATATAAGAGAAACAATAACTTCGGACTTGAAAAAAGCGGGTAATCTGCTCTATCTCTGCGGTAAGACAGAGAACGAACTTGGCGGTTCAGAGTATTACAGAACTCATGGCATAGAAGGCGGCAAGGTGCCTGAACCAAATCCTGAAGAAGCATTATCCTTAATGAGAAAAATACATAGATGCATAAAGACAGACATTATAATCTCTTCTCACGACTGCTCTGACGGCGGTCTGGCCATAACCCTGTTGGAGATGGCGATGGGTGGTGGAAAAGGCTTTTCTGTCTCTCTTGATAAGGTTTTGTCTGCAGATATGCCTCTGGGTGTATTGCTCTTCTCTGAGACACAGGGAAGGTTTGTAGTGGAGGTGGAGAGTAAAGACAGGGAAAGGTTTGAAAAAATCATGGAAGGGTCTATCTCCTCTTGCATAGGGGAGGTTAGAGAAGGGGATGAAGTTAATATCCGTTATAAGGAAGATGAGGTTGTTCTATCCGTGAAAGAGGCACAACATATTTGGAAGGGTGAACTAAAATGGTAAACAAGCCGAAAGTTTTAATATTAAGAACAGCAGGAACCACTTGTGATGAAGAGACAGCGTGGGCTTTTTCCCTTGCCGGCGCTATCCCTGAAAGGGTGCATATAAAACGGATTAAAGAAGGGAGTAAAAAATTAAAGGATTACCAAATACTTGTAATTCCAGGAGGGTTGTCTTACGGTAATGATATCTCTGCAGGTAAGGTTCTTGCTAACGAGATAATGAATAACCTTAAAGAGGAGATAGACAGATTTATCGGGGAGAAGAAACTGATTATAGGTATCAGCAACGGGTTTCAGGTCCTTGTTAAGGCGGGGATACTTCCGTGGAATGATAGACAGCGGGTGTCTCTTGGATGGAACGATTCTGCAAAATTTGAAAGCAGGTGGACATATCTAAAGATAGAGGATACCGCATCTCCTTTCTTTAAGGGGATGCCTTCCGTGATAAAACTGCCTGTTGCGCATGCGGAAGGGAAATTTATACCCGAAAACAAAGATGTTCTTGACAGATTAGAGGATGAGAAACTTGTGGCTTGCAGGTATTGCGATGCCGATGGAACTTCCCATGCAGGGTATCCTTTCAACCCTAACGGCTCAGTTAATGATATAGGCGGTATCTGTTCCCCTGACGGTCTTATAGTAGGAATAATGCCTCACCCTGAAAGGGCGCTCTTGAAATACTATTCTCCTGATTGGCGAAAAGAGGATAAAGAGGAATATGGATATGGATTTTTGTTCTTTAAAAACTTGGTAGCGTATTTCTCTTGAGGGAGTTTCTGTTTATTACGTTGAGTATCACTTTTTCCATCT
>JAAYXZ010000004.1 GCA_012515635.1 Elusimicrobiota bacterium | reverse complement strand
CTGAAAGATGTTGAGGTGAACTATGAGAGGGATGTGCTTTCTTTAACTCCTTCAGGGAACCCGACAGAGAGACATATCACAGAGGCATACCAGAGACGGTCGGAAGAGATATTGGGAGAAAAAACGGATATATTTTGGGCAGATATCCTGAAAATCAATATAGAGAAGATAAGGGATATAAGAATAAAAAAAAGGATGGATTTTCAGGAATTATTAAGGAAAACGCTTGTAAAATACGGTGGTCCGGGGTATATGCCTCCCGAGAGGGAGACCTTTCCGCTCTTTGATGATGTGGCGCAGATGATAGAGAATGCAGGCGGTATTCCTACAGGAACATGGCTTGACGGGACAAGCCCCGGAGAAGAAAAAGCGGAAGAGTTTCTGGAACTGTTAAAGAGTAAAGGAATAAAAGCGGTCACCATTATTCCCGAGAGAAACTATAATATTAAAGACAGCGATGAGAGGGCGCATAAGATTAAGAGATTGGAAGAGTTTATGCTAACCGCTCAAAAGATGGATATGCCTGTGGTGTGCGGGACGGAGATGAATAAAGCAGGGCAGCCGTTTGTGGATAATTTTACCAGTCCGGTCCTTAAGCAATATCTCCCTTATTTCCTTTCCAGCGCAAGAATATTTTTTTCGTAATCTAAATCTAACAGAATAGTCCCAAACAGGAATATTGCAAAAAATAAGCGGATAATGGTATAATAAACCACTAAATATTTTTATGGAGGAGAAAAATGACCAAAACATTAGTAGCAAAAAAGCAGGATATTGAAAGAAAGTGGTATCTCATAGACGCATCAGACCAGACGTTGGGACGGTTTGCAACCAAGATTGCAAAGATACTGATGGGAAAAAACAAACCGATATGGTCTCCGAATGTTGATACAGGCGACTTTGTTATAGTTATTAATGCTGACAAGGTAAAGGTTACAGGTAAGAAATTAGATGACAAAAAATACTATAAACACAGCGGGTATTTGGGAAGTTTAAAGGAAGAATCGCTCCGCTCCCTTCTTGGCAGAAAACCTGAGAAGGTAGTTAATCTTGCTGTCAGGGGAATGTTGCCGAAGACAAAGTTAGGGAACCAGATGATTAAAAAACTGAAGGTGTATAAAGGGAGCCAACACCCGCATCAAGCACAGGACCCGCAACAGATTGAAGCGTAGGGTGTATCTTGAAAAGAATAAAGGAGAAAGTGAATATGAACAAGATACGAATAATAGACGTAACAAATAGGGATGGCGTGCAGACGGCGCATTTAGGACTCTCTAAACTTCAAAAGACGATGATAAACTGTTATCTGAACCAGATGGGTGTATTTCAAAGTGAAGCGGGGTTTCCCACGACAGAGCATGAGGTGAACTATCTGAATGCCAATGTAAAACTTGCAAAGAAGAAAGTATTATCTCCAATGCGGCTTTCCGGTTGGTTGCGGGCTATACCTCAGGATGTGGAGTTAGCGTTTAAAAATGTTCCGGGAATAGAACACGCAAATATCTCCATCTCTACATCTGAACAGATGATAGTAGGAAAGTTTTTAGGGAGGATGAAGTTTAAGGATGTGTTGAGTTCTATGGCGGATGCCTTAAAACTTGCCAGAGAAAAAGGGATAAAATCTATCGGGGTAAATGCTGAAGATGCGTCTCGAACCAAGATAAAACACCTTGTTGAGTTTGCTGCGGCAGCAAAAGCAAATGGCGCGGACAGAATTAGATATTGCGATACACTGGGCTTTGATTCTCCGAACAGCATATATGAGAAGATATACACAATAGCAAAGGAAGTTAAGATACCGATAGAACTTCACTGTCATAACGATTTGGGGTTGGCTGTCGCTTGCTCTATATCAGGGGCAAAAGCCGCTATTGACGGGGGAGTGGACGCTTATATCAATACCACTGTTAATGGTATGGGAGAGCGGGCAGGAAATGCGGACATTGTCTCTGTCCTTCTTGCTTTAAAATATGCGAACGGGTTTACAGGAAAGTATCAACTGGACGAGAGAATTGACTTGAAGATGGCATGGAAGATGTGTCATTATGCATCGTATGCATTTGAGGTTCCTATTCCAATAAATCAGGTGGGTGTCGGAAAAAATGCGTTTGCGCATGCGTCAGGAATCCATGTTGACGGAGCATTGAAAAACAGAAGAAACTATGAGTTATATGATTTTGAGGAGTTAGGCAGGGGAGAACCTGATATTGTGGAAACAGGAAGAATGATATTAATGGGAGAATACAGCGGAATAAAAGGATTGAGGAATGTATATGGCAAGTTAGCGATAAAGTTTAAGGATGACGAGGAGGCAAGAAAGATTCTTACGCTTGCAAGATACGCAAACGTTGAAAATCAGCTGCCCATCTCAGAAGATGAATTGATATTTATCGCAAAGCATCCTGATGAAGCAAAAGAGATTCTTACTTTGACTCCGCTGAAAGATGCTGATTAAGAGATTAAAACAGCAGAGATAATAAAAAATTAACATATTCAGTTTTTTGTTGTCAACTTAACAGAGGTTATGAAACAGACAATAGCAGAGAAGATTCTTTCTTCTCATTCGGGGAGACAGGTTTTTGCAGGAGACATCACTCTGGCAAAGGTGGATTTTCTTATGGCGCAAGATGGCACTGCGCCTCTTGTGATACAGGCATTTGAGCAGTTTAACGCTGACAGAGTGTTTAATCCTGAAAAAGCGGCATTGGTAATAGACCATAACAGTCCCAGCCAGAGCCAAGGGGTATCTGCGCTTCATAAGATGATGAGGGATTTTGCCAGAAAATATAAGATACAACTCTTTGATGTAGGGGAAGGCGTTTGCCATGTTCTGTTGCCGGAAAAAGGGTTGGTAAAAAGCGGGGACCTTGTTCTTGGCGCAGATAGCCACACGCCCACATACGGAGCGCTCAATGTAATGTCTTGCGGTGTGGGCTCCACGGACCTTGCCATTGCGCTTCTTACCGGAAGCCAGTGGTTTAAAGTTCCGCAGAGTATCAGGATTATCCTTAAAGGAAAACGAAAAAACGGAGTTTACGGGAAGGATATCGCCTTAAATTTTGTAAAGGTTCTCACTGCAGAAGGCGCTACATACAAGAGCGTAGAGTTTACAGGGCCTGGTGTGGAAGATATAAGCATGAGTGAGAGGTTCACTCTCTGTAATCTTACCACTGAGGTTGGCGCAAAATGCGGGATAATGGAGGTTGATAATATAACGGAAGAGTGGCTTAAAAGTCATAACGTAAAGGAATATAATGCGGTATTTCCCGATAAAGGAGCAGTATATGAAAGAGAGGTGGAGATAGATATATCAAACCTCTCGCCTCAGGTGGCAAAGCCGCATACGGTTGATAATGTTGTGGATATTGAACAGGTAACAGGAACAGAGATACAGCAGGCATTCATAGGGACTTGCACCAACGGAAGAACGGAAGATTTTGCAATAGCCGCATCTATATTGAAGGGTAGAAGAGTTAAAGCAGGTGTGCGTCTTATCTGTACCCCCGGTTCGCGGGCTATATATCTTGAATGTATGGAGAAGGGATATATACAGGCAATAACAGAAGCAGGAGGTTGTGTTACCAACCCGGGTTGCGGTCCTTGCGTAGGAACGCATCAGGGTATTCCTTCAGATGGGGATAACGTTATTTCAACGGCTAACAGGAATTTTAAAGGAAGAATGGGGAACCAGAATGCTTTTATATATCTTGCATCTCCCGCTACGGTTGCCGCAAGCAGTATTGAGGGGATGATAACTGACCCGCGCAGGTATTTGGAAAAATAAAGGAAAATGAATATTTTGAACCTGACGATATGGGAAGCGACAGAATTAATTAAAAGAAAAGAGGTCTCCTCTGTAGAAATAACCGAACAGCTGATAACAGAGATTAATAATAAAGACAAAGAGCTGCATAGTTATATCTCCGTAAATCCGCATGCTGTTGAAGAAGCAAAAGAGATGGATGAAAAGATTGCAAAAGGAGAAGACCCGGGGGCGCTGGCAGGAATCCCCGTTGCAGTGAAAGATAATATATGTGTAAAAGGTATGCCCACAACCTGCGCTTCCAAAATGCTAGAAAATTTTTATTCGCCATATAACGCTACAGTTATAGAAAAAATCAAAGAAGAGGGCGCTATTGTTTTAGGCAAGACAAATATGGATGAGTTTGCTTTTGGCTCTTCCACAGAGAATTCTATCTTTGGCTCAACCAGAAACCCATTTGATTTACAGCGGGTTCCGGGCGGTTCTTCGGGCGGTTCAGCGGCGGCAGTATCTGCCCGCCTGTGCTTTTCTGCGCTGGGGTCTGATTCAGGCGGGTCTGTCAGGCAACCTGCGGCTTTCTGCGGGGTGGTCGGCTTAAAACCCACATATGGAAGGGTTTCAAGGTATGGATTAGTTGCCACTGCCTCTTCGCTGGACCAGATAGGCTTTTTTACTAAGGATGTGAGAGACGCGGCAATAATGATGAATGTTGTCTCTGGGCAGGACGAGAAGGATTCAACATCCGTTGATATAGATGTGCCCGATTATACGACCTTTCTGGATAAAGATGCAAAAAATTTAAAGATAGGCATACCTGACAAAGATTTGGTATCGGATATAGACAGCAGAATTAAAGAAAGGGTTGCAGAGTCCATAGAAAAATTGAGGGATGCGGGAATGACTGTAAAAACAATTCCTCTTCCGCATGCTGAATACGGAATGGCGGTATATAATATCCTCGTCTCTGCTGAATCTCTCTCCAACCTTGCCAGATTTGACGGAGTAAAATATGGGTTTAGAAGCGAGGATTATACAGAACTTTATCAGATGTATGCCAATACCAGAGGAGCGGGGCTTGGCCCAGAGGTAAAAAGAAGGATTATGCTTGGCGCCTGTATGCTTTCTGTGGATTACTATGAACCGTTTTATCTTAAGGCAAAGAAGATAAGAACACTTATAAAAAAAGATTTCACGGAAGCGTTTAAAGAGGTGGATGTCATTATTACTCCTACCACTACGGAACTGCCTTTTAGATTTGGAGAAAAGTCCGAACCTTTAAAGATGTATCTCTCAGATATATTTACCGCAAATGTAAATTTAGCGGGATTGCCTGCTGTTAGCATACCTGCGGGTTTTATAGATAAACTTCCTGTTGGATTACAGATAATCGCCCCGCATTTCAGGGAAGACAGGATTATAGGGATGGCTTCTTTTATTGAAAGGTGTTTAAAAGGAGGATAATGTGGATAAATTCCTTACCAGACGTGCATTTATTACAGGGATTTTGCTTTCAGTCGTCATCGCTTTCTTAGCGCAGTATTCCACCAATATTACTCATAGTTCTTATATGGCTATAGACCATATGCCGGCAGGTGGTATATTCTTGTTCTTTTTGCTTGTCTTTATTGTCAACACATTGTTAAAGGTTGTAAACCCTAAACTTGCTTTTGCTTCGGGAGAGATGTTGTTGATATATATAATGATGCTTGTTGCCTCGTCTGTAACAGAGATGGGGTTTGGAAGCCAGATTCTTCCTATTATATCAGGTCCTATGTATTATGCCTCACCTGAAAATCAATGGAACACCCTTATCTTTCCGCATTTGAAAAAGTTCCTCATAGTTACAGACGCAAATGCCGCAAGATATTTTTTTGAAGGGCTTCCTTCAGGTATGAAGGTTCCTTGGGTCGCCTGGTTAAGACCGCTTGCTGTATGGATACCGTTTATCCTTATCCTCTATTTTGTTATGTTCTGTGTTGCGTCTATACTTAGAAAACAGTGGGTAGAAAAGGAGCGTCTTGTCTATCCGTTAACGATATTGCCGCAGGAGATGGTGAAAGAATCCAATAACAAGGGGAAGGTTCCTCCCTTTTTCAAAAATCCGCTTATGTGGATAGGGTTTGCAATACCTTTTATAATAGGGAGCACCACTGCGCTCAACTCCTATTTCCCCCTGTTTCCGAAGGTTGAACTTGTTCGGGAGATATTGATATTCAGGAGAACGATAGGGCTTCCTTTTAGAATAAGTTTTCCGGTCATAGGGTTCACTTTTTTTGTTAACCTGAATGTTCTTTTCTCTGTATGGTTTTTTAATATTATATTTAGAATAATACGGGGAAGTTTTGGTATTATGGGTATAGCGAGTCCGGAGAATGTCGGCATATACGGATCCGCAGGAGAGCCGATTATCAATCACTTCGGCATGGGTGCGATGGTGGTGATGGTGGCTTACAGCTTATGGCTGTCAAGGGCGCATTTAAAGGATGTATGGCAGGGAGCAACGGGCAAAAAACAGGTAGATGATTCTGATGAGGTTATGAGTTATAAGACGGCATTCTGGGGGCTTGTGTTCGGGTCATTGTTCCTAACAGGGTGGCTTATTGTCTCAGGTATGGAATGGTATGTTGCTGTTCTGTTTTTAATAGGCGCGTTTATTATATGGTTTATACTGACCCGTGTTGTATGCGAAGGGGGTATCCCTACTCTTGTTGCTACTTCCATCGCCTCGGCGCAGATTGTCTCTGCTTTTGGTTCTGCCCATCTCACGCCTATGGCTATTGTTGCATTGGGCATGACGTATGTCTATGCCGCTGATTTAAGAACTTTTCCGCTCTCCTCTGTCTCTATGGGGCTTAAGATGAGCAGTGACAGAAAAAAGAACAGTTATGGCTTATTCTGGGCGATAATGTGCGCGATAATCGTTAATATTATAGTAACCCTTGTCTTACAATTATATCTTGGGTATAAACACGGCGGTATCAATATGGATGCCTGGTATTTCCGTGGCAATGTTGTATCTCCATATCAATATGTCGCTGAAATGATACGGTCGCAGACAGCGCCCAATAAGATAGGATGGATATCCAGAATTATCGGCGCTTCTACTATGTGGCTGTTTGTATTTATGCGCCAACACTTCTTATGGTGGCCGTTCCATCCAATCGGTCTTGTTATAGCGCCTGTGGTATGGATTGACGCGTTGTGGTTTTCAATATTCATTACGTGGATGATAAAATCGTTGATTATGCGTTATGCAGGGGTGCAGGTATATGATAAGGTGAAGTATTTCTTCCTTGGGCTTCCCTTGGGGATGTATACCTGTGCAGGGGTATGGTTTATTGTGGACCTGTTCACAGGGAAAGTGGGCAACCCCGTGTTCTGGATATAATAACGCGCATAAAATGACATATAACGAGTTCATACCCTTTTCCCTATGAATTTATCCTTATTTTCTTCTGATAGAGAAGGGAAATAACTTTCTATTTTGTCCACATAAATTTCTTTATTTTTTTCATGCACAAGGCATTATCGGTATGCCTCAATTTCTGCAGTTTTATCAAGCAAAAACAGATAAAAATTTATTGACAAAACAGGATAAAAGTTATATCATATATTGTTTATTTAATACAGGAGGGAAAGAGAGCAAAATGGAAAGAAAACAGCAGACGTATGATGCAACGACTATTCAGGTATTGGGCGGTATAGAAGCGGTCAGAAAAAGACCCGCTATGTATATCGGAGATACATCCATATCAGGCCTCCATCACCTTGTCTATGAGGTAATAGATAACGGAATTGATGAAGCGATGGCGGGATGTTGCGATGAAATAACAGTTACAATTCACACGGATAACAGTGTCAGTGTTGCGGATAATGGGCGGGGTATCCCTGTGGATATGCATAAGATAGAGAAGCGGCCTGCGTTGGAGGTTATTATGACAGTGCTCCACGCAGGAGGCAAGTTTGACAAAAAAGCATACAGAGTTTCAGGTGGACTGCATGGAGTTGGTGTCTCTGTTGTTAATGCGCTTTCAGAATGGCTTGAGGTGGAAGTTAAGCGGGATGGTAAGGTGTATAGGCAGAGATACGAAAGAGGCAAACCTGTTACAGCGCCCACGGAGGTAGGTAAGACAAAAAGCACAGGGACAAAGGTAACATTCAAGCCTGACGAAGAGATATTTGAAATCACAGAGTTTGACGATAGCATTCTTTCGGGCAGAATACGGGAATTGGCGTTTCTCAATGCAGGGATAAAAATCGTCTTTTCAGATGAAAGAAAAAAAACAAAAGAGGAGTACCATTTTGAGGGCGGACTGATATCTTTTGTGGAGCACTTAAACAGAAACAAAAAAGTTCTTTCTTCCCCTCCGTTGTATTTTAAGAAAAACACGGAAGAAGGAGAGGTAGAGATATCTTTTCAGTATAATGACGGTTATAGCGAGACAGTGTTGTCGTTTGCCAATAATGTCAATACAAAAGAGGGGGGCACTCATCTTGCCGGATTCAGAGGCGGGCTTACCAGAGCAATAAACGAATACGGAAAAAACAACGGTTTTTTGGAAGATTCGCCGCTTGCAGGGGAGGATGTAAGGGAAGGATTGACTGCCGTTATAAGCGTAAAAGTGGCAGAACCCCAGTTTGAAGGGCAGACAAAGACAAAGTTAGGGAACTCAAAGATACGTTTTTTTGTGGAAGGCATAACTACAGAACAGGTACTCACCTATCTTGAAGAGAACCCTGAGGTTGCCCGTGAAGTAATCAATAAATGTATTATGACGGCAAAGGCAAGAGATGCCGCAAGAAAAGCAAGAGAACTGACACGTAAAAAATTAACGGAGACAGGGGCTTTACCGGGTAAGTTGGCTGATTGCACTATCAAAGACCCGGAAAAGAGAGAACTGTTTATTGTTGAGGGGGACTCTGCGGGTGGAAGCGCCAAACAGGGAAGAGACCGGTTTTTTCAGGCAATACTTCCATTGAAAGGTAAAATTATCAATGCGGAAAAAGCATCTTTAGAGAAGGTCTTAAATAACGAGGAAATACGGATGATGATAAGCGCTATAGGAGGGGGAGTAGGCGAGGATTTTGACGCTTCAAAGTCAAGATATAGGAGAGTTATTATAATGACGGATGCAGATATTGATGGGGCCCATATCCGAACCCTTCTTCTGACATTTTTTTACAGACAGATGGCGGATTTAATAAAGCAGGGTTATGTTTATATTGCGCAACCGCCGCTATATAAAGTAAAAAAGGGCAGGAAAGAGTTTTATGTGGAGACGGAAGCCGAGATGGACAAGATTTTAGTTCAAATGGCAAAGGAAAACATAAAAATCTTTGCGGGAAAAGCAGGTAACAAGCAGATAGACATAACTGATAATATGCATAAAATAGAGACTTTTAGCAAGAGGATGGTGGATATTTTGCAGAGTTTGGAGAACAAGGGAATCAATTCGGCAGATATATTCAATTACTGGAAGTCCAAGAAAAAAATCCCGATATATCTCGTAAAGCATAAAGATGAAAACAAGTTTTTTGCGACAGATAAAGAACTCTCCGATTTTATGGCAAAAAACAATAAAAACCATATAGACCTTTTTTCAGGCGAGGAGCAAGATTACAAGATGGTGGAGATTTACGAGGCAAGAGATATTGAGAAAATCTTTAAATGGATGGAAGAGAATGCCGTTAAGATAGAAGAGCCGTTGGAAAATGTCTTTACGATAGAAGAAAATGATACCGATAAGAAAGAGGTTTTTAATTTAACGGCACTCCACGAAGTTATTCAAAACAAAGGGAAAAAAGGGCTCTCTGTTCAGAGATATAAAGGGCTTGGAGAGATGAATCCCCATCAGTTGTGGGAGACCACCATGGACCCAAAGATAAGAAGGATGAAACTTGTTACCATAGAGGATGCTGTGAAGGCAGAGGATGTGTTTACCGTGCTAATGGGAGATGCCGTGGAGCCGAGAAGGGAGTTTATAGAGAGGTATGCCAAAGAGGTTAAGAATCTGGATGTATAAGTAAAAAAACTTAAAGAAAAGGAACATTTAGGAGAAATAGATGGGCGAAGAAGAGAAAATTGTACCGATTGGCGTTGAAGAAGAGATGAAGACCTCATATATTGATTACGCTATGAGCGTAATCATCGGGAGGGCTTTGCCTGATGTGAGAGACGGTCTTAAACCTGTTCACAGAAGGATATTATATGGTATGTTGGAACTTGGCGTTGAACCGAGTAAACCATTTAAAAAGTCCGCAAGAATAGTTGGTGAGGTTATGGGAAAATTCCACCCTCACGGCGATGCTCCTATATATGAATCCATTGCAAGAATGACGCAGGATTTTTCACTAAGATATCCGATGGTTAAAGGGCAGGGGAACTTTGGCTCAATAGACGGGGATCCTCCTGCTGCTATGCGATATACTGAGGCGCGCTTGACCCATCTGGCAATGGAGATGCTTGCGGATATAGAGAAAGATACTGTGGATTTCACCCCGAACTTTGATGAATCTCTTGTAGAGCCGGTGGTTCTGCCCAGTAGAATACCTAACCTGCTTGTCAATGGTTCGTCAGGTATTGCTGTTGGTATGGCGACCAATATCCCTCCGCACAATCTTAATGAAGTAGTGAAGGCGTTAATAAATGTTGTGGATAACCCGGATATTACAATAGAAGAGATTATGGAGTTTCTGCCCGGTCCTGATTTTCCTACAGGCGGGCATATCTGCGGTAGAGAGGGGATAATCTCAGCGTATACAACAGGCAAGGGAATAATAAAGATAAGGGGAAAAATAGATGTAGAGGAAGACAGCGGCAAGAAAAAAGAGGCGATTATTATAAAAGAGATTCCGTATGAAGTGAATAAATCACGGCTTGTGGAGCAGATAGCGGAACTTGTAAATGCAAACAAGATAAACGGTATTACTGAGGTTAGGGATGAGTCGGATAAAGATGGAATGAGAGTAGTGCTGGAGGTTCGCAGAGGCGAGAATGTAGATATCATTATAAATCAGTTATACAAATACACGGCTCTTCAGTCATCTTTTGGAATAATCAATCTTGCGCTTGTCAATCAACAACCGAAACTTCTTAATATAAAACAGATGTTGGAGTTCTTTTTGGAGCACAGAAAGGAGATTATCCTTAGGCGCACAAGTTACGAACTCCGCAAGGCAGAGGAGAGAGACCATATTGTTTCAGGACTTATCATTGCGTTGGATAATCTTGACAAGGTAATCACTCTGATTAGAAATTCAAAGACAGTGGAAGAGGCAAAAGCCGGCCTTGTCAAAAAATTCAAAATGAGTGAAAAACAGGCGCAGGCAGTTTTGTCTATGCCGCTTTCACGGCTTACAGGGCTGGAAAGAGAAAAGATAATAGAGGAAAAAGAGCAACTTAAAAAGACAATTAAGGAATTGAACGAGATACTTGCCAGCGAAGCAAAAGTAAGAGAGATGATAAAACAGGAGCTCAAGGAGATTCAGAAAAAGTATGGAGACAAAAGGAAGACAGAGATAGCGGGACCGATTGAGGCGTTTGATGAACTGGACCTTGTAAGGCCCGAAGATATAGTGGTTACCGTCTCTTCTGAAGGGTACATCAAGAGGGCTCCCTTGGATGCATACAGAAGACAGCGCAGGGGCGGCAAGGGAATGATTGGGATAAAGACGAAAGAGGAGGACTTTGTCAAGCACCTGTTTGTTTGTTCTACGGTGGATACAATTCTTTTCTTTACAGAGAAGGGAATGGTTCATTGGTTAAGGGGGTATTTAATACCGGAGGCAGGGAGGAATGCTAAAGGGAGACCCATCGTAAATCTTTTGAGGATAGACCCTGGAGAAAAAATATCAGCGGTAATACCTGTAAAGGAGTTTTCAGAGAATAGTTTTCTACTTATGGTTACCAAAAGAGGGATGGTGAAGAAGACGCTGTTAACAGCGTATAGCAGACCAAGGAAAGGCGGTATTATAGGGATTGGTCTGAAAGAGAAAGATAAACTTATCAGTGTTCATTTAACAGATGGCCATCAGGACGTGATTTTGAGTTCCAAACAAGGACTCAGCATAAGGTTCTCTGAGCAAGAGGTGAAGTCCGTCGGCAGGTCTGCTATTGGCGTGATAGGGATAAGATTTAGTAAAAAGGAAGGCGGTGAAGTTATCGGAAGCGAGATATGTCAGCAGGACGAAAAAGAGAGGTCGTTTTTCACAGCCACCTCCAAAGGGTTTGGTAAACGGACTATGGCTCACCATTATAGGCGGCAGCACAGAGGCGGCAAGGGGATTATAGATATAAAAACAGGGGGAAGGAACGGCTATGTGGTGGGTATTAAATCTGTAAAACCCGGTGAAGAAATGATGCTTATTACCGTAAAAGGGATTATTATACGTATGAAGGTTGATGATATCAGGGCTGTAGGAAGAAACACCTATGGCGTTAAGTTGATTAATCTTGCTCAGGGTGATGCTATAGTTGATATGGCGTTGATATCAACGGACAATGAAGAACTTTGAAGTTTTGGAACATACGGCGGATATAGGAGGTCGGGTATACGGAAGGGACGTTATAGAGTTATTTCTTAATGCCGCAGAACTGCTCTATTACCTTGCGGGAGTTAAATATGCGGGGGAAGGGAAAACGGCAAAGATAGAACTGACGTCCCTGACAATGGAAGAGTTGCTTGTTAAGTTTTTGAACGAATTGATATATTATATGGAGATGGAAAAGATGGGTGGAAAGATAACACGACTATCCATTGGAAAGAAAAAAGAAGGGTTAAACCTGTTGTGCGAGATGACAGGAAAGAGCATATCGGTAGAGAGAGAGATAAAAGCGGCGACATACCATAATCTCAGGATTGCAGAGGAAGAAAAAGGGACCTTTGTATCAGAGATAATCTTTGATATTTAGGAGGAAAACAATGAATAAAAAAGAAAAGAAGTATTTCCTTGAACTCCTGAACAAGAAGAAAGAACGTGTTTTTAAGAATCTGGGGTATCTCAGGGAAGGTATAGGGACCAGCGAAAAAGGTATTCCTACCCATATAGCGGATTATGGAACAGATGAATTTGGTAAAGGGTTGGGCATAGATATCTCCGATGAGGAAGCAAAGATACTTAAAAATATCAATATCTCCATAGACAAGATAGAAAAAAATACATATGGCATCTGTGAAGAATGCAGTAAGAAGATATCCATTACGAGATTAAAAGCGCTGCCTTATGCCCGATATTGCATAAAATGTCAGAGAGAAAAGGAAAAAGGTGGAAAATAGACACAGGCAGTTTTTTTTAACGGTTTTTCTTTCCGTCTTTATAGACCAGTTCTCTAAATATCTTGTGGCGGGTTTCTTATCAGAGAGCGGTTCTTTATCTATATTTAGATACTTTTCACTTACGCTTATCAGAAATAAGGGCATATGCTTCGGTTTTCTCAATAATCTGAACGTAAAAAATATTATTATTGCCGCTTCTGTCATTATCGCAGTCGGGATTTTTCTGTATCTTGAAGAATACGTGAAGGATAAGCAGATTATTATTGCGCTGGGATTGATAGAAGGCGGTATCATAGGAAACCTTATAGATAGAATCAGGATAGGGGCAGTAATTGATTTTATTAATTTTCATATCTGGCCCGTCTTTAATTTTGCGGATACACTGATTGTTGTGGGTGTGTCCATTATATTTTTCCATTACTTTAAGAGAGGGAGATATGTATCCGGAGTGCCTGCGGATAGGTAGTTTTGCTATATATTGGTATGGGGTATTTGTGGCGGCGGGTGTTTTGTTGAGCGGCTCTATATTTCAGAGACAATCTCTGAAGCAGGGGTATTCACCGCAACTTGTCTCGTCTCTTTTGTTCTGGTTAATTGTCTGGGGGTTGATTGGCGGCAGATTTTTGCATATAGTTGTTCATGCTCCATATTATTATCGCCGTCCGTTTGACATAATAAGAATAAGAAACGGTGGGCTGGCGATTGAGGGTGCGGTTATATCCGCTCTGATATTTGTTAATATCTATTCAAGGATTAAAAGATTTAATCTGAGAGAGATGCTTGATATTATTGCTCTTGCCACTCCGTTAGGTCAGGCAATCGGAAGAATCGGATGTTTTTTTAACGGGTGTTGCTATGGAAGACCTACAGAGTTTTTCACAGGAGTGAGGTTTCCGTTTTCTCCTGATAAATTACATCCTACAGAGTTATACTATTCAGCGTTGTATATAGTGTTATTTATTTTTTTAAGAGAACTTTTTAAGAGACGTCTTAAGCCGGGCATAGTGTTCTCCTTCTATCTGCTGGGGTTCGCCTTTATCAGGTATGTGGTGGATATATTAAGAGGCGATTTAGTTTTAACATTTGTAGGACTTTATGCTACACAAATAATAGCGTTGGTGCTTTTTATCATCGGTATCGGTTGGTTAATCTCTATACTTTCTGAGAATAGATAAAGAGATGGCAAAACTTGTATTCGGTTATCCGTTTATGCAGAAAGAGTATCTTTTACGGGAGAAGGATGAGTTTTATATAGGACGGATGAACAGCAATGATATAACTATTCCGGATTATAATTTATTTAGCAGGTTGTCCCTTGCTTTTCAGAAGGAGATGGTTAAAGAACTTATGAAGGTCTCAAGAATACATGCGCGGATTATTAAGCAAGAGGGCGAATGGTATATTGAAGATGTTGGAACCACCGGAGAAGGTAGCAACTACGGCACATTTATCAATGATGAGCAGATTGAAACAAAAAACCTCTACCCATTGAAGGATAATGATAAAATCAGATTAGGACCTTTGGAATGCGCCTTTTTCTTAGAACAGGAATAATCATTATAGCAAAAAAGTTTCTGGCGCTGATGTTGTAACTTTTTACCTCCAAATTTCATCTAACAGATATGGAAAACATAAATGAAAAACTCACGGATAGGGCGCAGAAATCTTTGGTGAATGCGCATTCTATAGCGCAGAAGAGGAATCATCAGGTTATTGCCCCGCCCCATCTGCTATTATCTCTTTTAGCGGAAGATATAGTTATAGACATACTGAAACAGATGGGGGTATCCCTTTCAAAACTGCAAGAAGATATTGATATCGCAATAGATAAACTACCGGAGGTTACAGGTCCCGGGGCTGAAGGGTTCTATATAAGCCGACAACTTGATTCTGTCCTTAATAAAGCCGAAAAAGCAGCGGAGACGATGGGGGATAAGTATGTCAGTATTGAGCATTTATTGCTTGCTCTCGCCGAGCAGTCTTCAGAGGTATCCGAAATCTTTAAAAAATACGGTATTTTTAAAGACAGGTTATTAAAGATAATAGAACAGATAAGAGACGGAGAAAAAATTATGGATAAAGATGCGGAAAACAAATACAAAGTACTGGAAAAATATACGCGGGATTTTACTGACCTTGCAAGAAAAGGCAAGTTAGACCCTGTTATAGGGAGAGATGAAGAGATAAGAAGGATTATACAGGTTCTCTCAAGAAGAACAAAGAATAACCCTGTGCTTATAGGGGAAGCGGGCGTTGGTAAATCCGCAATAGTGGAAGGGTTGGCAAGAAGGGTTGTTTCGGGGGATATCCCTGAACAGTTAAAGAACAAGCGAATATTAGGGCTGGATATCGGCTCGCTTGTTGCGGGAACGAAATTCCGAGGAGAGTTTGAAGACCGCTTGAAAGCGCTGCTTAAAGAGATAGAAAAGAGCGAAGGGGAGATAATTTTGTTTATTGATGAACTCCATACGCTTGTCGGAGCAGGAAGCGCTGAGGGGGCTATAGATGCGTCAAATATGTTGAAGCCGATGCTTGCCAGAGGGCTAAAGGTTGTAGGGGCTACAACGTTGGATGAATACAGGAAATACATAGAAAAAGACAGGGCCCTTGAAAGAAGATTTCAGGTTATCTATGTCAAGGAACCGACGGTAGAGGAGACAATATCAATTTTAAGGGGACTAAAAGAGAGATATGAGGTTCATCACGGAGTTAGAATTACCGATAGCGCTATTGTGGCGGCGGCTGTTCTGTCAAGCAGGTATATCTCGGGACGGTTTTTGCCTGATAAGGCGATAGACCTTGTGGACGAGGCAGCCAGCAGGTTGCGGATAGAGATGGATAGTATGCCGGCAGAACTGGACGAAATAGAGAGAAAGATAGTGCAACTTGAGATAGAACGGCAGGCATTGACAAAAGAGGCGGGGATTGACACGAAAGAGTCTCTCAAAAAAGTGAACGACGAATTAGAAACGTTGAAGAAAGAGCGACAACATTTAAAAGCCAAGTGGCTTTCGGAGAAAGGTGTTGTTGAAAAAATCAGAGAGATACAAGGCAAGATAGAAGATGCCAAAAATATAGTAGAGAGAGCGCAAAGAGAAGGAAACCTTGATAAAGCCGCAGAATATAAGTACGGAAAACTTATAGAATTGCAGAAAAATCTGGAAGAAGAGACGGCAAGATTTAAAGAAATACAGGGGAAAGAGGGTGTTCTCTTAAAGGATGAGGTTACTGACGAAGATATAGCCGAGATTGTTTCAAAATGGACGGGCATACCTGTTACGAGAATGCTTGAGGGAGAGATTGAGAAACTTATTAAGATGGAGAATCGCCTTTCCTTAAGAGTGGTGGGGCAAGATGAGGCAATAGGCGCTGTCTCCAATGCGATAAGAAGGAACAGAGCGGGGTTGTCAGACCCGAGACGGCCTATCGGTTCATTTATTTTTTTGGGGCCTACGGGTGTTGGAAAGACAGAACTCGCCAAGACCCTTGCAGAGGTCCTTTTTAATGACGAGAATGCGCTTGTCCGTATTGATATGAGCGAATATACGGAGAAATATTCTATATCGCGGCTTATAGGGGCGCCTCCCGGCTATGTGGGTTATGAGGAAGGGGGGCAACTCACAGAGAAGGTTAGAAGAAGACCTTATAGCGTGATTTTGCTGGATGAGATGGAAAAGGCGCATACTGAGGTCTTTAATCTGCTTTTGCAGGTTCTTGATGACGGGCGTCTTACAGACGGACAGGGCCGCACTGTGGACTTCAGGAATACAGTTATCATAATGACATCCAATATCGGAAGCCAATATATCACCATGTTTAAAGATGAAGAGGCAATGAGGGAAAAGGTGACAGAGGTATTAAGGGCATCATTCAGACCGGAATTTTTGAACAGGGTGGATGAAGTTATTATCTTCAGAAAATTAAGAAAAGAGGACTTGTTAAAAATAGTGGATATACAGGCAGGGTATTTAAAAGAGCGCTTGGAACAGCAAAAGATACAACTCTCTTTTTCGGATGAAGTGAAAAATTACCTTACCGAAAAAGGGTATGACGAGACATACGGAGCAAGACCGTTGAAGCGTCTTATCCAAAGAGAGATAGAAAATCCGCTTGCTGTAAAGGTTCTTTCAGGGGAAATAAGCGCAGGAAGCAGTGTAATGGTGAATATAAAAGATGGGGCGCTTGTGTTCAAAAAAACTCGGGACACAAAAACTAAAAATTGATATGATTCTCTTACTGTCTGATGAATCGGAGCATAACCTTAAGGTTGTGCTCTGTTGCCCCCGTATTTTTAAGGAGTGCCTGATAACCAGCGTCTCCTAACCGTCTGCGTTCCTCAGAGTCTTTAATCAAACGGAGACACTCTTTATAGAGTTCATTATAATCGGAGACCTCTATTCCCCCGCTCTCTTTTATCTTTCTCCACTCCTCTTTGAAGTGCCAATGATAAGGACCGAAAAGAACGGTTTTTTTGAAGGCGAGAGGTTCAATAGGATTCTGTCCGCCCCATCTGTGTAAACTTCCGCCGACAAATGCGAACTCTGATATAGCATAAAAATTATTCAAATCGCCGTAAGTATCAACAACAATTATGGAATATTGTTTATCACTCGGCATTTCGCTTTTACGTATATAGTTCAGTTCTCTGCCGTTCAAGATATGAAATACTCCTGTTTTATCAAGGTAGCGGGGGACGATTACCACTAATAAATCCTTAAATTGTTTCAGCAGTTTTTCTGCAACATTAATGATTGGCTCTTCCTCTTCTGTGTGGAGCGAACCGAATATCACTATCTCCCTGTTTTGTTCTATTCCCAGAGATTCTTTTACCTTATCAGCGTTGATTCTTTGGCTCATCTCGTAAGCAAGGTCAAACTTCATGCTTCCCACTACCTGTATATTTTTTCTTTCAGCGCCTAAGGAAATAAGTTGGTCCGCCTCATTTTCCGACCTCATTGTAATGGAGGAAAACAAAGGCAGAACTCTCTTTGAGAAGAACCTGAATTTTTTATATTTTGAATAGGAGAAAGGAGATAGCCTGCCGTTTATCAACACCACAGGTATTTTATGTCTGCGCGCTATATGTAAAAGGTTCGCCCAGAGTTCTGTCTCTACGATAACGATAAGTTCAGGGTTAATTCTTTTTATAGCATTACTCATCACAGGATATAGGTCTATAGGGAAGAACAGATATACAACATTTCCAATTTTTTGCTTGGCAACACGTCTGCCTGTCTTTGTGGCAAAGGTAACCACTATGTTGTTTTCATACTCTTCCTGTATCTTTTTTATAAGAGGTGTTATGGAGAGAAACTCGCCGATGGATACCGTATGTATCCATATATTTTTCTGTTTTTTAAGTTTTTCTGTCGTTGTTTTGTCGTATATCCCAAGCCGTTCTTTGAATCCCGAAGGGAACTCCGTATCAGGTTTTATCTTTTTCCATATAAAAGGCAAAGATAACAAAAGCGACAATAAAAGCAAAATATTGTAGATGAAAAGATAAAAACACATAGTAATAATAAGTTGAACACAACCAACTTAACTCCTGTCTCCTTTAAGGATAGCAGCACTGCTATTGCCTGTTAATATTTGCTCTTTGTTTGAAAGAGTGACCGCCTATGTATATGCGTAAGCCAGACGGATGAACCTTCTCTTTGAACTCTTTATTCATATAGCGGTTTAATTTTAAGAGTCCCTATTATTTTATGCTTCTCCCTCAATTATTGTCAAATAATCGTTTGAGCGAGCATAGGTTTTGACAGAAGGAGTGAAAAGAGTATATAATAAAGCTTCTTATGCCCCCATCGACTAGTGGATAGGTCACCACTCTTTCAAGGTGGGCGGGCCGGTTCGAATCCGGCTGGGGGCGCTCTTTTTTTTGTATTCCTTCCCACACAGGGCTATTCTCAGGAAAGACCTGTCCACCACTATTGTAAAGTTATGTATGGTTGTATTTTGGGGATAACATATATGGCAGGTTAGAGCATTGTTAAGGTATAGTGAGTTTCTGCCCTATATACACAATATCACTCTTCAGATTATTGGTTTTTTTGATTTCACTTATTGTTGTTCTGAATTGCTCCGCAATTTTTCCGAGAGAGTCCCCGCTTTTCACGATATAGGTCTTGGGTTTTTTGTCCTCTGCCTGATGTTTCAAGTAATAGAGTTCACTCTCTTGTCTTGTGAGTTCGTTGAGAAACACCTGAATGGTATCGTCTATCTTTGATTCCAGATTGGTTTGTTTATCTGTCAATTCCTGTATGTCATTTGATGTTGTGTTGAGACCCTCTCCGATAGATATCTGCGCTTTGTTAATGGTAAAGATATCATTCTGCATCGCGGCAAGATTTTGGTTCAATGTTGAGATGGATGTGATAATGTCCGTATATGTTTTTTTCAATCCTTCCATATCGCGTCGCAATTCAAATTCTTTGCTCTGGGCGGTCTCCTGCCCTTCCTTTAACTGCGTGTTATAGGCATAGTTGAGTTCATCTATCTTTCCGGAAACTTCTTTAATTTCAGCGCTTAACTTCGTTATCTCGTCAGCCAGTATGGCGCGTTGGGCCTCAAGGTTGTCCACCCTTGTAGAGAGAGATGAAAAACTCTTCTTATTGTTTTCTTCAATGGTATCCATACGCTTAACGAGCGCTTTGGTAGTAGAATAGAGGTCCTCTTCAACATAAGAGACCTTTTCCTGGACAACGCCCACATCTGTTTGTGTGGCAATACATCCGGATAGCGCTAAAAGCAATCCGCAACCTATTAAAATGAACCTATTCATTTTTATTTTGCTATCTTGAACTCTGCCCTTCTGTTTTTAGCCCATGCATCTTCATTGCTTGCTGTATCCAGAGGTTTGTCCTTCCCATAACTGACGGTGTATAACCTGTCTGATGCAACGCCCAGTGAAACTAAAAATCTTCTTACGCTTAGGGCTCTTTGTTCGCCCAGCACAAGGTTATATTCTCTTGTTCCGCGTTCATCGCAGTGTCCTTCAATCATGACTATTACCTCAGCATTTTCTAACAGGTATTTTCCAATGGTGTTGAGAATCGGTCTTGCGTTGGGTTGGATAGCGTATGAATCAAAGTCAAAGGGGATATTCTTAAATATCTGTGCCATCTCTTCACTAATTTCAGCAGGCGCTATAAAATGGCTATCTTCCGGGATTCTTGTTGCGGGGATGGGCTCATCTTTTATCGCTTTTGCTATATCTTCTTCTGATGCCTTGCCTTCGGTTGTTTCTTCAATAGCGTCTTCGCCCGGCGTTACAAGAGTTGAAGCAGAATCTTTTTCTACTATATGCTGTTTCTTTGCGGTCTGACATCCTGCAAGAAGTCCAAACAACACACACACCAAAGCCACTCTAAATAGTTTCATATTGCCTCCTGTTATCTTTTCCAAAATTATACCGTTATAAAAGTTTACTGTCAATGTAATTGCTTATTATTCACTATATCCAAACGCAGACGGAAGGTGGCTAATAATGTCCGAGGCGATGAGATATCTTTCCCCTGTCTCTTTTGCTGCAAGGTCGCCTGCAAGTCCGTGCAGAAACACACCATCTCTTGCCGATTCAAAGGGGGTGTCTCCTTGGGCAAGCAAACCTCCGATAATTCCTGCGAGAACATCTCCGCTGCCTGCTGTTGCCATACCGGGGTTCCCTGTAAGGTTGATGTATGTGGTCTTTCCGTCAGTTACTACCGTTCGGTGCCCTTTTAACACAACGATTACATTGTTTTCTTTGGCAAATTCTTCTGCGGTTTTTTCTCTTTTACGCTGTATCTCGTTTATTGTTAATCCTGTAAGATGGGACATCTCTCCCGGATGCGGGGTAAGTATAATATTACGGTTTGTGTTTTTTTTGAGGACGGCGGGGTTTAAAGAGATTATATTTATAGCATCCGCATCTATAACAAGCGGTTTTTTCGTGTTCCGCACAATCTCTTCCACGAACTTACGGGTCTCCCTTCTCTCTGTTGATATGCCTGGACCTATAAGCACTGCATCGGTATTATTTGTGATAAATCCTGCGACAGGTTTTATGGCTTTATCAGAGAACGTTCTTTGTTCTGTCTGCGGAAGAGGCAAACTCATTACCTCAGTAAGTTTTATCTCTATAATATCGTTGAGTCCTTCAGGAACGCCTATTGTTACAAGTCCGCAACCGCTTCTTAAGGACGCTTCTCCCGCAAGACAAACTGCCCCTGTTAATCCCGGACTACCGCCGAGAATTAACAGGTGTCCGTAGTCCCCTTTATGCGAGTCCTTTCTTCTTTTGCCTGTTTTCATAAATGCTGTAATCGGTCAATATTTTTATTATTTATAGCGAATGCAGATAGCCGCCGCCTCTTCTTTTGTATGAGAGATAGATATTGATATTTTATATTCTGAAAGTTGTTGGGAAAGATTAGAGTCAAGAATCCGTATGAAAGGCCTGCCGGAAGGCATTTTGTCAATCTCTACTTTTTTGTAGAAATCGGTCGGTTGCTCTATTCCGATACCTTTTAAGAAAGCATCTTTTGCGGCAAGTTTGCCTGCAAGGGTGATTTGGTTTTCTGTCTGTTCCCGCTTAGTAAAAAAATCGTTTATCTCTTTTTGAATCTTTCCAATATCTTTGAGTTTTTTTGTTTCAATGGAGAGATGTATCATTGAGAAATAGGAATAACCGTAACAATTTTTTTCCCTTTTCTTTTCGAGAACTCTACCATCCCGTCGGTTAAACTAAAGATGGTAAAATCACGCCCCATAGAGGCGCCCTTCCCTGGCATTATCTTTGAACCTGATTGGCGAATGATGATATTTCCTGCCCGCACAACCTGTCCGCCATATACTTTGGTTCCCGCATACCTGGGATTTGAATCCCTTCCGTTTCCTTGTTTTTTTCTACCCATAATAAAAGAATTATACCCTTGTTTTTTTTCTCTGTCAACTTTTTCTAAGATGGCAAAGGATAGTTTTTGAAAGTTTACGCAAAAAACAATCTCCTTTCTTTATTGTATAGAAGGTGTTGCGGGACAAGAGAGAATATCTTATAATTTTAGTATGAAAAACAAGATAATGAATTTTCAGGATGTATGGAGAGGACTGGAGAATTACTGGATTAAAAAGGGATGCCTGCTTTGGCATCCTTATAATGTAGAGGTTGGAGCAGGGACATTAAACCCTGCTACTTTTTTCGGTATTCTTGGAGACAAAGAGTGGAATGTTGTATATTTTGAACCGTCGGCAAGACCTGCTGACGGGAGGTATGGGGATAACCCTGTCCGTCTTTATCTTCATCACCAGATACAGGTAATAATGAAACCGCCGCCTGCTAATGTTCAGGATATATATCTTGATAGTTTGAAATCTATAGGGATAGACACTACGCAACATGATATAAGGTTTGTGGAAGATAACTGGGAGGCGCCAACACTGGGCGCATGGGGGGTCGGCTGGGAGGTTTGGCTTGACGGACTTGAAATTACGCAGTTTACATATATGCAACAGGCGGGAGGTGTTGATCTTTCTCCCCCTTCTGTAGAGATAACATACGGGCTGGACCGTATCGTGAATTTTATTCAGAAGAAGGGAAGTGTGTATGAACTGAATTGGAACAGAGATGTCTTATACGGGGATATACAGAGAGAGAGGGAACGGGACTACTCTGTTTATTGTTTTGATAAGGCGGATGTCTCTTTGTTGTTTGAGGTCTTTGATAGGTTTGAGAGAGAGGCAGATAAACTGTTAAAGGAAGAAGTTCTGTATCCTGCCTATGATTATGTGCTTAAACTCTCGCATTTATTCAATCTCCTTGATGCAAGAAAGGCGATAAGCGTAAGCGAGAGAGTGAGGTTTATAGGCAGGGTGAGAAAACTGGCGAGGATGTGCGCAGAACTTTACTTGAAGAGAAAAGGTAATATAATAGTAAGTGTTCAATGAAAGATTTAGCCGGGATGGTGGAATTGGCAGACACGTACGTTTGAGGGGCGTATGGCGTAAGCCGTGGGGGTTCAAATCCCCCTCCCGGCATTACAATTTTTTGAGGAGGAGGTTCGGATAAAGCGGATTCTGCGCATGTTTTGGCGGTGCGGATGAATGACTATGGTTGTGGCGGACAAGTGAAACCGCTAAATTAGTTTTCCGTAATTATAATCTTTGATTATGAATAAAAAAACACCTTTTTGGGAGGATTTAGCAATAATTCTTTCTATCTTTACTCTCTGGCCTGCTGTTTTACACAAAGAAACAACCTTATCCAAAATTCTTATGGCTATCTCCATTGTTTTGCTTATATGGATATTTATAAGACGTTGGAAAAGAATACGGGGTATCTCAAAATGAGATTATTGTCTCTGGTTCTAATAGTGTTTCTTGCGTCGGGGTGTTCTGTGAATCCTAATGTTTCTTTAGCGCGAAATCTTATAAAAGAGGGCGATACATATTTCTCCACAGGTGAAATAGATAAGTCAATAGAGGTATGGACAAAGGCCTTAAAGTATGGGCAAACGGCGGAACCGTATGAAAAAATAGTAATGTCATATATAATAAAAAATCAACTTGATGAGGCAGAAAAATGGGTTAAAACAGGGTTGATTTATTTTCCAAACAATGTTAATCTCTCTTTTGACTTTGCTCTTATAAGTTTTTATAAGGATGATTTTTTTACAGCAAGGGAGTTGGCGGATAGGGTCTTAAAGATGAATGAATACTATCGTGATGCCCATTATCTGAAAGGGTTGATGTATGAAGCGGAAGGGAATATATTGGCTGCAAAAAGAGAGTATGTAAGCGAGGTGAATGTAAACCCCGGTTCAAGAAGGGCGTGGACAAAATTAAGGGAGTTAAGAGATGAATAAACGGTTTTTTTATCTGCCTGCTATCTTCATCATCTTCTTTTTTCAATCTTTTCTATACTCTGAAGGAGTCAACGAGTATATCAAGTTTTTTTCCTCTGTCTCTTCCCGTATGCCCGGAACAGAAGGACATAAGCAATCAGCGGACTTTATAGAATCAAAGTTCAGAGCAGCAGGTCTTAAAAACATCCATGTAGAAGAGTTCAAATCGGTTGTTCCTGTAGAAAAATACGCTTATATCGTTGCCGAAAACGCAAAAATAGATATCCATTGTCTCTGGCCGAACCTTGCAAGAACATCAACAGTGCCGTCGGAAGGGATTACAGGGAAACTGATATATGGAGGGAATGGGGACCTCAGAAATTTAACCGGTAAGGATATTGAGGGAAGCATCCTTGTCCTTGATTTTGATTCAGGAACAAAATGGCAGACACTCTCCATGTTAGGCGTAAAGGCGTTTATCTTTACGGAGACAGGGGCGTTGACCCGTATTCAGGCGGAACAGAAATTCGTAGATATTCCTGTTGATATCCCGCGGTTTTATGCTCATAAAAACAGCCAGACAATTATTAATCTGGCTTATCATGAGAAAGATGTTCAACTGTTCGGGAGAATGGACTGGGAGAGCGTCCCTGATTATAATATCTTTGGCTATATTGAGGGCAGAAACAACGAACTGAAAGAAGAAATAATTATATTACAGGCATATTATGATGGCATAGGGGTTGTCCCTGCCATTGCAAGCAGTGCGTCGTCTGCCGCAGGCATATCAGTGCTTCTGGATGTCTTAGACCACTTGAAAGAGAACCCTCCTGCAAGGACGGTTATGTTTCTTGCTACCTCTGCGCATTTTCAAAAGATGTCGGGTATAAATGATTTTATACAGAGACACTTAAGGCAGGAACCGCTTTTCAAAAAAAGGATTCCCCAAAAGGATATTGTTAATGCCAAACTTTTTATAGGGTTAGACCTGTCTGATGGGTCAGAGAGTTTGGGAATCTGGCATAATTCTTATGACTTTTATGCTCAGAGGGTGTTTGCCCCTTATGGCAGAAAGTTTATGGAATACAAAGAGCAGGTAAGCAGAAAGTTAGGATACAATCCTGAGACATCTCTGGTGAACGGAATAAGCCCTGAAAGAGGAATTATATGGCAAACATTCTTCCCTGAAAAAATCCGAACTGATGGAGAACTGGTTGTTCTTTCAGGTAACGCAGCGCTCTCTTTTGTTACGGTTAACGATGGAAGATGGCGCGTGGATACGCCTGCGGACACTTATGTGAATCTAAATGTTAATAATATAGAGAGGCAATCAAGGTTTATTAAAGAGATTTTTAAAAACGCTGTCAATGACCCGGGTTTAATCCCTGATATTGAGCTTGGACAGATAAGGGATAACCTTTATTCCCTTAAAACCAAGATAGTGACATTTGACCCTACTAAGAGTTTCATTCCGAGCGAACCGGTAGTTAACGCGTTGGTTGTGCCGAGAATTCATCCCAGAGTAGTGATATTTGACAAGACATCAATGGGCGTAAGAAATACTGTTGTGGGAATGACTGACGAGAGCGGAAAGGCAGTGTTTTCTTCGTTCACTTTATCAGATGTTATAACAATGTCCGCTTTTGGTGTAGATGGGGAAAGCGGTGAAATTGTTCTCTCTCCCGACCTTGGAGTAGGCGGAGCGGGACAGTATCCTGTTGATTTGGTGATGGACTACAAGGAGAAGGACTGGATGATAGTGTTGTTTAACTCCAAAACCATCTCGCTTACAGGGCTGATAGACCCGCAGTATCTTGTTCAACTGGACAAGATAGAGGTTCTTGATATGGCCAATAGCGTTCCAAGCGAATATGGGTACTATTTACAATACCCTGACTCTATTCCTTATCGGTGGAGTTCATATTCTGAGCCATTGGGATGTGTGTTCGCAAGACCGCATATCAGGGTTAAGGTGCTTGGACAGGCAGGTCCGTTAGGGAAGCGTCTCTTGCTTTTGAATTCAGAGAAAGGGGGAAAAACAGAGTCCGAGGGTGTCGGTTTTGAAATGGATAAGATGCCGATGATACACAATACACCCTATCAGGCAGCAAAGGATATGATAATTCTGGATGCATACAGAAAAGAGAATTTTGAACAGTATGGAATAAAAAATGAACGTCTTGCAGAACTTCAGAATGAATCCGGTCAATTACTGCTAAAAGCGGAAGAAGCGAGAGAGAAAAAAGAGTGGTATGATTTTTTGAAATATTCAAGGCAATCTCAGGCAGTAGAATCTCGCGCATACCCCGATGTAAAAAACACGGTCAATGATGTTGTTAAAGGACTGATATTCTATTTTATCCTGCTTCTGCCATTTGCCTTTTTCGGAGAGCGGCTTTTGTTTAGTTTTACAAAGCTTGAGCAACGGATAGCGGGAACCGTCGGTATCTTTATAGTAATATATTGGATAATGCGTATGGTTCACCCCGCCTTTAAACTGACCAATGCCCCTGAAGTCATTCTGCTTTCTTTCATAGTTCTTGCGCTTTCTTTGATAGTGCTGTCAATAATTGCCTCAAAATTTGAAGGGCAGATGAAACAGTTAAAAACAGCGTCTTCAGGGGTGTACGAGACAGATGTGGGCAGAGTTACTGCGACAGCAACCGCGTTTTCTCTTGGAGTTGCCAATATGAAGAGAAGACCTACAAGAACAATACTTACAGCCATTACACTGGTGCTTCTTACCTTTACGGTGCTTTCGTTCACTTCAATAAAATCGTATATGAAATATAATCAAATTATGCAACCGTATAAGCCGGCATATCAGGGTATTTTGCTTAGGGACCGTTCATGGGCTCCCCTTATGGACACAGCGTTTGATTATGTTGATAGCGAGTTTTCCGGTCAAGGCGTTATTGTTCCGAGGGCATGGTTTATTCTTGAGGAGTTAGGCAATAGGACATCTATTGAGATAAGGTATGGGAAAAATGTTGCGAACACGGCAGGGCTTCTTGGGTTTTCTCCGCAGGAGTTTATCCCTGTAAAGGACGCAGTGGTAAAGGGAGAATGGTTTAAATATCCTTTTGAAAGCACGGTTTTGCTTTCAAAGAAGACAGCGTCAGAACTTCGCTTGACTGATGCGGATATAGGGAGAGCGGAGATAATGATATATGGCAAGGAATTTATTTTTAACGGTATTTTTGATGAGAAGGCGCTTAATGAAGTAAGGGACCTGGATAATGAGCGTGTAACTCCTGTGGACTTTTCAGTGCTTCCTGAAAGGGAGTTGTTAAAGGTTAGATTGGCAAGGTCTGCGCAGATTTTTTCATCGCAGGTAAAATTAGAATCTTTTGTCCATGCGGAATCTGAAAATATTGCTATAGTTCCTTACGAGACGCTTATGAATATGAAAGGGACGCTTCAGTCCATCGCTGTAAGGTTTAATGAGGACCTTGACGGTAAGGGTCTTGTAGAAAAATTTATCTCTAAACTTGCTGTTATTGTCTTTGCCGGGCTTAAAGATAAAACATTTGTGTACAGCAGTATGGGGCTTACGTCTTTTTCAGGGATAAGCAGTTTGATAATCCCCATTCTTATCGCTGCTATGATAGTTTTGAACACGATGCTTGGTGCGGTGTATGAGAGAATCAGGGAGATAGGAACATATAGCGCTGTCGGTCTTGCCCCTTCTCATATTTCATCTCTTTTTCTTGCAGAGTCAATGGTATATGCTGTGATGGGTGCTGTTGCGGGTTATCTTTTAGGGCAGGTAGTGGTTAGGGTGCTTATGATGACAGATATGTTAAAAGGGTTGGTATTAAACTATTCCTCTCTGTCGGCTGTATTTGCTACCATTATAATATTTATTACAGTGATACTCTCAACTCTTTATCCTGCTAAAAAAGCGGCACAGATGGCTGTGCCTGATGTTACAAGAAAATGGATACTTCCGGAACCGGAAGGGGATAAATGGGAGTTTGAGTTTCCTTTTACTGTGGCAGAAGCCGAAGTTATCGGTCTTACCACATTTTTGTCGGACTACTTTAATTCTTATCGGGATGTCTCTTTAGGAAATTTTTATACAAAAGGCGCTACTTTTTCTCACGAAACACTCTCCTCCGATAAGAATAAATATACGATAAAGACAGAGGTCTGGCTGGCTCCTTTTGATTTGGGTGTGAGCCAATATTTCAACGTAGTAATGGAGCCGATGGGCGAGCATGAGTTTTATACCATCAATCTGCTGATGGCAAGAAGCAGTGGGGAATCTACGGACTGGAAACGTCTTAACAGAAGATTTATTGATGGTATAAGAAAACAGTTTCTTATCTGGAGAACCTTAAGCGGTGATGTAAAACAGGATTATGCAACACAGGGCAAAACATCCCTGAATCTTGCATAAGATAAGCAAGCAGAGAGCAACGAAACAATATTTACAAAGGAAGAACAATGACGGAAGAAAAAAGAGCGGAGATGCATTTTGAGCCGGGAAGGATGGAGCCGTTTCAGGAAGGGTTTAATGTTAGGACAATAATAGCAGCTCTCTTTATCGGTTTTATTATGCTTCCCGGCGCCATATATTTGGGGCTTATGACAGGCGGCGGCATAGCGGGAGCCGCCCAATGGGTTACGGTGATACTGCTTGTTGAGATAGCAAAAAGGTCTTTTATTGAGTTGAAGAAGCAGGAGGTTTACATCATATATATGCTTGCCGCATCTCTGGTAAGCGCAGGGCTTATCTTTGGAACGGCAGGTCTTACATTGCAGGGCGGGGCATTTAGTGATTTGATTTGGAGACAGTATCTTGTTCAGTCCCCTTATGCGCAGTCATTCAAACTCCACGAACATATGCCTTTATGGGCGATGCCTCCCGCAAACTCTGAAGCGCTTTTGAAGAGAACCTTTCTTAGCCGCGTATGGTTGATACCAATACTGTTGCTTATAATTCATAACGTCCTTTTCAAAATAAACAAATTCACACTTGGATATACGATGTTTCGGATAACCAGCGATAAGGAAAAACTGCCTTTCCCTCTCGCCTCTGTTGCGGCAGAGGGCGCTGTCGCTCTTGCAGAAGTAAGCGGCAAACAGGAGACCTGGAGATGGAGGGTGTTCAGTATATCGGCAATGATAGGAGTGATTTTCGGGGCTTTTTATGTGGTAATACCGACGGTTACGGGGTTGTTGATGACAAAGCCGTTTCAGGTTTTGCCGATACCATGGGTGGACTTTACTTCAAAGATGGGAGATATTCTTCCTTCCTCAATGTTGGGTTTTATGACAGAGTTAGGTATATTATTGACAGGATTTGTTCTCGCTTTCTGGGTAGTGACAGGTTCTTTTATAGGGGCGGTGCTTACAAGGACAATCGGCAACCCTATTCTTTACAAGGCAGGGATTATAAAAAACTGGCAGCCGGGTATGACCGTTATACCGGCTAATGTAGCGACAAACCTTGATTTTTGGATTAATGCTACTATAGCGGGTGGCGCTATTGTCGCTATTATCGGTATAGTGATAATGTTTAAGGCCTTCAGAAGAAAGAAGAAAGATGTTGTGATAGGGCAGCCGGCGCGCATTGAAGAGAAGCTTCCTGAAGGCAGGGGCGATTATCCGATATATATCGCTATGGGGATATGGATGCTTTCAACCATTATTTATATAGTGATATGCAAAATTCTTGTTCCTTCTTTCCCGACAGTGTTGTTTGTGTTTTTTGGTTTTATTCTTACTCCGTTTCTTACATATACATCAGCAAGAATGTTCGGTATCACAGGTGTTGCCGGAGGCATATCTTTCCCTATGGTTAGGGAAGGAACATTTATATTGAGCGGGCATAAAGGAGTAGATATATGGTTTGCCCCTGTCCCGTATTTTGACCACGGAGTGACAGCCCAGGAGTTTAAGCAACTTGAACTGACAAGAACAAAGTTTTCTTCCTGGTATAAAGCGGAGTTCACATCATTGGTTATTATGTTGTTCTGCAGTTTTCTTTTTTGGTCTATTATATGGAAGATGTCTCCGATTCCTTCTTCAACCTATCCTTACGCTCAGAAGATGTGGCCTATGGATGCCATGTTTCAGGCGTTATGGGCGACAAGCACTTTAGATGGAGGGAGAAGTTGGATGATAGAGGCGATAAAATTCAAGTATATCTTAAATTCCTCTATTGTTGGAGTTGCTCTGTATTCGTTGCTTCTGCTTTTAAAGGCGCCTATCGGTTTGTTTTACGGGATAATAGGAGGAGTTGCTATGTTGCCGCATATGGCATTGCCTATGTTTATCGGAGCACTCCTCGGCAGGTTTTATTTCGCTAAAAAAGTGGGACCTAACTGGAATAGATATACCCCGATAATACTTGCAGGATATTCCTGCGGAATGGGCTTGATAGGTATGGTCTCAATAGCAGTAGCCCTGATTGCTAAAACAGTTTTCCAGATAGTATTTTAAGGGTTAGCATAGGGCGGGGATATTCTTATCAAATATTGTGTTCTGATAGGTATTCTGGAATAATTATTTCGCTTCCGGGCATTTTTTGCCTGAGAACTTCAGCAAATTCTTGCGATACTTCCTCTTCTCCGTGTATCACAAAGATTTTTTTAGGCGGTGTTATGAAACCGCTTAGCCATCGTAAAAGTTCTGACTTGTCTGCATGGGCAGAGAACCCGTTGATATTTCTAATCTCTGCTTTTACAGGATATTCCCTTCCTAAAATTCTTACTCTTTCCGGTTTGCTGAGTATGTGTCTCCCAAGAGTTCCTTTTGCCTGATATCCCACAAAGACCACTGTAGATTCTTCTCGGGATATATTTGTTATAAGATGGTGCTTGATTCTTCCCCCTGTGCACATGCCTGAGCCAGCCATAACGGCTATAGAGCCGGTTATATGGTTGATGCTTTTAGATTCATCCACAGAGCGCGTGAGTTTTAAAAGGGGAAAATCAAATGGGGAAGCGCCTTTTTTAATCAGTTCCTCCGGCTTGGTATCAAGATATTCAGGATATTTGTTAAATATTTCTGTAACATCTATCGCCATAGGACTGTCAACAAATACGAGGATATGCGGAATAACATTGTCCTTAAGAAATTTGCTCAAGAAATAAATAAGTTCCTGTGCGCGTTCTATAGCGAATGTCGGGATGATTATATTCCCGTTTCTCTGCACTGTTTGATTTATAATGTTTGCAAGTTCTTCTCCCGCCGCTTCTGATCCTCCATCGTGGTTTTTGTTTCCGTATGTGGACTCCACAAAGACAATATCCGCTTCTTGGAATATAGACGGGTCTTTCAGAATGGCTTTGTCCCATCTTCCTATGTCTCCGGAAAAGATAAGCGTTTTTGCGTTCTCCTTTCCTACCTTGATTTTTATCATTGCAGACCCCAGAATATGGCCTGCATCATGAAAGGATACGGAGACATCATCAAAGGGTTCAAACGGCTGTTCATAGGGATATGTTTTGAATAAAGGAGATACGGATTTCGCATCCTCGGCAGTATATAAAGGGATAACAGGATAGGGCGGCGTTCTCCCTTCAGCGAGGTGCCGCGCTCTTTTCTTTGAGGCATCCTCTTCCTGTAGTTTTCCTGCATCAAGCAACGCTATTTTAACAATTTCTGCGGTAGGTTCGGTGCAGAAGATATCTCCTTTGAAGCCATCACTGACTATTTTGGGCAGATATCCGCAATGGTCTATATGCGCATGGGTAAGTATGATAGCATCTATTGATGAAGGATTAATAGGAAAGGGCTTCCAGTTGCGGTCCTTAAACTCTCTTTCCTGAAATAATCCGCAGTCAATCATAAGCCGTCTGCCGGATATTTCAAGCAGAAACTTTGAGCCTGTTACATTTTGTGTCCCGCCTAAAAATTTAACTTTCAATCAAGCTCTCCCATTGACAATATATTACCAAAACTATAACATAATACTAAAAATACCACAAGGATATTATATGCGATTTGAGAACAAAAAGGCGTTTTTCAACTATGAAATATTGGAGAAGTTAGAGGCCGGGATTATATTGAAAGGGTCGGAAGTAAAATCGTTAAGGGAAGGGAAAGGTCGTATAAAAGAAGCGTTTGCGCGTATTGAAGAAGGGGAGTGTTTCATCTATAACTTCTATATAACACCGTATCCTGCGTCTTTAGAGAAGCCCGCCCCTATGAGAAAGAAAAAGTTGTTGCTTGGGAGGGCAGAGATAAAGCGGCTGAACAGGAAATTGGAGGAGAAGGGGCTGACACTTATCCCTTTGGCGGCATATTTCAATAAAAATGGGCTGTTAAAGATTGAAATTGCGTTGGCGAAAGGTAAAAAACTGTATGATAAGAGGGAGAAGATAAAGGAGAGGGATGTTCGGCGCGATATTGAGAGAAGAATGAAACAGGGTTGACAGTAGTTGAGTTTTTAAGGTATATTTTATGTGAGCAGAAAAGGCTCATATTTTTGGCAAATGGGGGCGATATAGGTCTCGACAGGAAGGAAGCAGGGATAAGGTAGCCTGTGGAGTTCGTCGTGAACTCCTTAAAAACGCGGCAACAAATAACTGCCAATACGGCAAACGCTCTGGCTGCATAAATAATGCAGTCACCCGTCCGTAAAAGAGTTCCCTGCTCTTTGTGGAACGGGTCGGCAAACAGGGAATTCTCTGCGGGGGTTAACCTTTTTCCCCGAAGGGAATCAATAAAAAGGTTGCGGAGAGCAGATGGTGTCAGGAGGCAGATGCTTTCCAAAGGACAAAATTCCTGACTATACAGGTAGAATCCTTATTGATGCCCTTTCTGGACGCGGGGGCAGTACCCGCCGCCTCCACCAAGCATACTAAAGGTCTTGGTTAAAGATGTCTGAAAACCAGCCCCTCTGTAAATAGTAAAAAAACAGGGTTGTGATTAACTAAACCGGATCTGTTAAAACGATTTTATAAAACTATTTGAGACAGAATATAAGAAAATGAAAAAAAAAATAATTAGGTCTTTTCTCTTGTTGACGTTACTCTTTCCGCTTTATTTATCTGCCTTAAACATACGCGAAGAGATGAAGGAGAGAAAGTTGCCCTCCTACCTGATAGAGAATACCGCGTATATATCGCTCAAGGGGTTACTTAGAATTATCGGCGCTGAGGATTCATGGGGCAATGTTGAAGACAGGGTCTTTATAGGATACCAAGGCACAGAGATTAAGTTTAAGGTTAATAGTACCTCTGTAATGATTGGACAGCAGGTTTTTATGCTGGATGTTCCAGTGAAAGAGGTGGAAGGTGAGATATTTATACCTGTAGATAATTTTAACGACATCCTCTCTGGTATCACGCCTGCGTCTCATGTATCACAAGAGCCGTTTTTTAAGGAAAATAAACCGGTTAAAAGCGCTAAACCCCAAAACTTTACTATACTTATAGACCCTGGGCATGGGGGTAACGATGCCGGTGCGATTGGTCATTACGGACTCAGAGAAAAAGAAGTGAACCTTGATATTGCGAGAAGAATAAGGGACTATCTTAAGAAGGAGTCACGACACAACTCAGGTGTGAAAATCTATATGACAAGAGAGAAGGATGTGGCTGTCTCTTTGGTGGAACGGGTTCAGATGGCGCAGGATATACAAGCGGATGTATTTTTCAGCGTGCATACCAACTCTTCCCGCGACAGAAGACCCGACGCAGACGGTTTTGAAACATATTACTCAGTAGTTAAGGAAGAGGCAGTATATCTTCCTGCTGTCTCATATTCGGAAGAAGCGGACACAGAGGACGAAGAGACCTCCACGGTATCCAGAATGCTTGAAGAGTTAAATACCTCAAGCGCTGTGGATGAGAGCAGAATACTTGCCGATTTTGTTCAGGAGCGTCTTGCAGAGAGGTTATTAACCCCTGACAGAGGAACCAAAAAAAGGAGTTTTTATGTTCTGAAATATACCCCGATGCCTGCTGTTTTAACTGAAATAGGTTTTTTGTGCAATCCTAATATGGAGTGTAATTTAAGAGATATTGAGGTGAGGCAGGCGATAGCAGAGGCGTTGGCTAACGGGGTGTTAGATTATCTTAAATTTAGAGATGTCTTATGAACAAGGGAATATATGAAGTTCAGGTGCAGGGCTCCTTCTCTTCCGCCCACCATTTAAAAAACTATAAAGGTAAATGCGAGAGGGTTCACGGACACAACTGGAAGGTGGAGATTGTTGTGTGGGGAGCAGAACTTGACAGTGAAGGGCTTCTTATAGATTTCACTATCTTGAAGGAACATCTCAAAAAAGTTATAAGTGTTTTAGACCACCGCGACTTAAATACACTGTTGTTTTTCAGAGAAGCAAATCCTACATCTGAGAATATTTGCCTATATATATATAAGAAAATGCAGAGCGCATTAAAAAAATATCCTGTAAAAGTAAAGTGTGTAACTGTGTGGGAGAACGAGCAAAAGTCAGCAACATATTCTGAAAGGATAGAATAAAAAACGGAGAACACGCTATAAGATTTTGAACTATCAGGAGTCTTTCTTGCCTGCCTCTCTCTGATAGCGCGGTGCGGATGTATCAGACCTTACGGGATAAATCTCTTCCCTAAAAAGCAAAAAAATGATAACATAAATAGATGTTTTATTGTAGAAAGGAGCGGTAAAGTGGAAGATGTAATAAAAAAAGCAGAGGTTTTAGTAGAGGCATATCCGTATATCAAAAAATATAAGGATAAGGTATTTGTTATAAAGGTTGGAGGCAGTATTTTGCAGATACCGAATGTAGTAGACAACATAATTAAAAACATCGCCTTTCTTGAGGTTGTCGGTATAAAGGTGATAGTTGTTTGCGGCGGAGGTCCTTTTATAACAGAAGAGATAGAAAACCAAGGCAAAAAACCTGTATTTATAGACGGGTTAAGGGTTACGGATGAGGAGACACTTCAGATAGTCAAGAAGGTGCTTTTTGCTGTGAGGGACAGCATAGTAAAACAGTTGAACGAGCAACTGAATGTCAATGCGGATATACTCTCCCCTGAAAACAATTATATGAGAGCGAAAAAAGTTCACTACCAAAAGGGAGACGAGGTTATAGACCTTGGTTTTGTAGGGCAGGTTACAGATGTTAATGAGGAACAGATATTAACAAAACTTGAAACAAGCAGGGTTTTGGTGACAGCGCCTTTGGTGTTAGGAGATGACGGACTGTATAACGTCAACGGCGACTCTATTTCGGCATCTATCGCAGAGGCGTTGAAAGCGGAAAAACTGATGTTCCTGACAGATGTAGCGGGAGTTATGAGAAACCCTCAAAATCTGGAGACACTGATATCTGTATTAACTGTGGAAGAATCTGAGGAACTTATCACGCAAAATATTATTAAAGGCGGGATGCTTCCTAAAGTGAAAGCAGGTATCTCTGCTATCAAAAAAGGAGTGAAAAAGATTCATATAATAAGCGGCAGTATCTCTAACTCCATTATTTTGGAGATTTTTACAGAGCCCGGAATAGGGACAGAGATACGTTTGTAGATGCGCCGTTAATAGTGTTGTTAAGCATAACCGCATAGAGTGAAAAAGACCACTTTAATTGAAGAGCGGTCAGGAGGATGAATAGGGAATGGGAGAGAAAAAAAGAAACGATAAGGAAGAAGTATTACAGAACTATCAGGACTATGTAATAGGGTCTTACACAAGGAGCGGTATCGTATTTATCAAGGGGCAGGGGAGTTATCTGTGGGATATAGACGGAAAACGATATCTTGATTTTTTCCCCGGTTGGGGTGTCTCCGGACTTGGGCATTGCCATCCGTCCATAGTTAAGGCAATCAAAGAGCAGGCAGAGAAACTAATCCATATAGCAAATAACCATTATCACCCTTGGCAGGGGCTCCTTGCGAAAAAACTTTCGGAGCGCTCTTTCGGCGGCAAGGTGTTTTTCTGTAATAGCGGCGCTGAAGCCAATGAAGGCGCAATTAAACTTGTGCGGCTCTACGGGAGAGATAAAGGCAGATACAAGATAATATCTATGGATAACTCTTTCCATGGAAGAACCCTTGCTACAGTTACAATGACAGGACAACCGAAATACAGCAAGCCCTTTGAACCGTTACCTGCAGGTTTCTCTTCGGTTCCGTTCAATGATTTTGAAGCGTTGGAATCAGCCGTTGATAAAGAGACAGCAGGTATTATCATAGAACCGATACAGGGGGAAGGCGGTATCAATGTAGCCGAGAAAACGTATCTTGAAAGAGTGAGAAGGTTATGCGATGAAAAAGATATGCTTCTTATATTTGATGAGGTTCAGACAGGTTTTGGAAGGACGGGAAGGTTCTTTGGATATCAGAATTTTGATATAACCCCTGATATTATGACGCTGGCAAAGACATTAGGCGGAGGATTTCCTGTTGGTGCGATGATAGCGAAGACAGGGGTTGCAGACCTTATGGTGCCCGGGACACACGCATCCACATTTGGCGGAGGCCCTCTTGCCTCTGTGAGTTGTTTAGCGGTGATAGACACCATAGAGAAAGATAAATTGCTGGACAATGTAAAGGCCGCGGGAGAACATCTTTATCAAAAACTTGTACAGTTAAAAGAGCGGTATGCCTTTATAACAAAAATTAAAGGGTTAGGGCTTATGCTGGCTATGGAGATGGATGGCGCAGGCGATTGGTTGGTAAACGCTTGCGCTGAAAACGGACTTCTGATAAATTGTACACATGGAAATGTTATCAGAGTTATGCCTGCTATTAATATAACAGAGAAAGAGATAGACGAAGGAACAGAGATTTTGGACGGTTGTTTGAGGAACAAAAAATGAAAAAAGATCTCCTGACTGGAAAAGAACTGACAGCAAGGGATATCTACAAAATTTTTGACCTCAGTAAAAAGTATAAGGCAGACCGCAGAAAGAGAGAGCCCGCCTCTCTTTTACAAAACCATACCATAGGACTTATATTCAATAAACCCTCAACCCGCACTCGTGTCTCTTTTGAACTGGCTGTAAATGAACTCGGCGGCAGGGCGCTTTATCTTCCGGGGGACGCCATACAGACATCAAGGGGCGAGACGATAAAGGATACGGCATCTGTGCTTTCCCGATATCTTGATGGATTGGTGATAAGGACTTACGAACAGTCGGAGGTGGAAGAGTATGCGCAGTGGAGCTGTTTTCCCGTGATAAACGCATTAACCGATTTTTTACATCCTTGCCAGGCGTTTACCGACTATTTCACCATATGGGAGAAGAGAGGAACACTGGACGGTATGAAGATATTGTATATAGGGGACAGCAACAATGTCTGTAACTCCCTTATTATCATGGCGGATATGTTGGGGCTGGAAATGATGGTTGCTTCTCCTGAAGG
>JAAYXZ010000039.1 GCA_012515635.1 Elusimicrobiota bacterium | reverse complement strand
TTAATATGAAGATATTCTATCGCTTCCTCTTTCATTACCGGAAAATGATTCCCCATTATCACATCTCCATTAGTTGCTCTGAGATGTTCTCATAGGTTTTCAAAGATAGTTCATAATATTCATTCCAGCGTTTTTCATCCCAAATCTCAACCCTTGTCCCCGCTCCTATTATTACGATGTTTTCCTTAATGCCCGCATATGCAAGAAGGTTTGACGGAATAAGAATTCTGCCCTGTTTATCTATCTGGGACTGAAAAGCCCCTGAAAAGAAAAGACGGGTAAAGGTTCTTGGGTTGCCTTTGGTAAAAGGAAGGTCTTTTAGTTTAGCGCTCTGGTTAGACCACATCTTGTCAGAGAATATAAACAGACAATACTCTAACCCCTTGGTTATATAAATATTTTTATTCTTCTTAACGGATAAGAAGTTCCTTAGTTTAGAAGGAATTACTATTCTGCCCTGTTTATCTGTTTTACCCCTAAATTCCCCAAAATATACCATTTTTTCCCTTTTGGTATATTAAACACTTAACATACTTTTTTGTCAAGGGGGAATTTCGTAATAGGGTTTTTAGAGAATACCTAAAGGATTATCTCTGTTATCTCCCTTCTATTTTTGCCTGGTATCCGCTATCAAGATATGCTTTTACAGGGTCTATTGGAATGCCTTTCTCCCAGCGCGCTTTTGCGACTATGGGACGCACATCTGCGTTTAGGATAGCATTGTTAAACAACCTGTTAACAAGAATAACCTCATCGTTTTTTCTGAGATTTTCTAACTCTGCGGTGTTTACTATGACAGCTTTAGCAAGAGAGAGTTGAAGAGAATCTATAGAGTGCAATAAAGCATGAACCCTGTTTTCCCTACCGCTTGCCTGGTCTATCATATATGCCCATTTATTTTTTCCGATAACCACATCTCCTCTGACAAGTTCATAGAAAATACGCGCCATTTCCTGATTTGGTTCTACTGCGTGGTCATCATCCGCCGCATATCTTGTGTTAAAATGAAAACCGCATCTCATTTTTTCAGCGGCAAGCATTGAAACAATCTGTTCTATGTTAGTGATATGGTAGTGATGCCCAAGATCTATAAGCACTCCTGCATTATTGCCGAGTGACTTAGTAAGAAGATAAGATGTCCCCCAATCGGGAATTGTGGTGCTGTATGTCCCCGGCTCAAATACTTTGTATTCAACCAGAACATTAACATCAGAGGGTATTTCGCTATAGACCTTTTTAAGTGTCTCTTTAATCTCTGTATAGGCGGCTTGAAGGTCAATCTGTCCCGGGTATAAGGAACCGTCAGGGAACCATAAACTTAATATACCGTTGCCCAGTTCTTTGGCTATCTTTCCGCCGAGTATTGTCTGTTCCATATATCGTTTTTTTGTCTCTTTGGATGGAGAGATAAAACTTCCCTGCTCGGAACCTGTGAGAAAATATGTCGGATTTATAGCCCCTAACTTCAACCCTTTTTCTTCACATAGTGTTTTTACTCTCTGGGCAATCTTATAGTTCCCCTCCATTCCGTCATCGGAGAAATCCCATAGGATATGGGTGGAGAGGTGTCGGTTTGCTCCTGTAAGAGAATATATAAATGCCGCATCTTCTATTTTCTGTTCAATGTTTTTTGCATAACCCGGAGGTGTATAATTTCCGAATCTTCCCCCTCCGAACGGTCCCAATGTCCAACTGGGTATCTCCACTTCAAATTGTTTAACTGCCTCAATAGCGTTTTTTACCTTCTCATCCCCGAACTCCCTACGCAGATTCTCTAACCCATTTTCTATCCATTTGTTATCCATCATTATCTCCTCTCTCCCGTTATTCTCTCCCCCTTTTTTCAAGAAGTGGGATAAAACAACGGGTATTTTTATCGCAAACTATAAAAGGTTATATGTAACAACATTTATTTATAAATATAGAGGATAACAACACTCCGTATTTATAGAAATATTAAAGAAAGGGTAGTTCATAAGCCGGATTCTGTTTAAACGGTTATTCATCTGGACCTGAAGTCGCCTTCAGGTTCAAGCGGTCAACCCGAACTTGTCGAGGCAGGGGACCCATAAGTTCTGCTTGACCTTGCTCCGGATGGGGTTTGCCTTAGCTCTGACAGTTACCTGTCAGCCGGTAAGCTCTTACCTTGCCATTTCACCCTTACCTCTGTTCTTACGAACAGAGGCGGTATAATTTCTGTGGCACTTTCCAGTCCTTGCGAACTGCTCCCGTTAGGAGCCATCCTCCCTGCAGGAGTCCGGACTTTCCTCTCTGATATTCAGAGCAACCGTCCGACTACCCATAAAATTATAAACTTAAAATGTAAAAAATGAAACACTTGGCTAAAAAAGGGTGTCTTCTTTTAAGGCGTTCTCTGCCACTTTATCCGCCATCTCATTCTCTTCTCTCGGTATATGCGTAAGAGAGACACTGTCAAACAAAGATATGAGGCGGGTTGCTATAAAATTTAATTTTTTAAGGTATTCATCTTTTGTCTTGTAAGTTCCTTCCATCTGCCTTACAAGGAGTTGGCTATCGCTTTTTATCTTTAATTTATCAGGTTTATAACGGATGCATTCTATAAGGGCTGTGATAAGCGCGGTATATTCAGCTACATTGTTTGTAGCCACGCCTATCCTGACACCAATTTTCTTCAAAAGTGTTTTATCGGAGTAGATAACCAATCCGATGGATGCTTTCCCTGGATTGCCTCTTGAAGCGCCATCAATATAAACCGTGAGTTCTTTCATTAGTAGAGTATTCTGCTGCAATTTTCGCAGTGAACAAGTTCTTTTCCTGCTTTTATCTTTTCAGTCAAATGCACAGGCACAAACATTGAGCAACCTGAACAACTTTGCCCTTCCATTTTACATATAGCGATGCTGTCTTTTTTGCCTATCCTAATCTTTTCGTAAATCTCATATACGGTATGGCTTATACCTGCTACAATTTTTTTTCTTTCAGGTGTTTTTTCTTCCAGCAATTTTTTTACTTCTTCCATTTTTTCGACTTCTTTGGATAGTTTCGCCTCAACCTCTCTCTTCATTTCCGCTGATTTGTTTTCAATGTCTGCCAGCCCTTCATTTATTTTATCCTCTTTTTCCATAAGCATAAGAATAATATCTTCCATATCCCCTATCTTCTTTTTACGGTTATCTATCTCTGAAAGAACGGCTGTATATTCTTTATTTGTTTTTACTCCGTCCAATTGTTTCTGCAGTTTTTTTATATCTTCCTCAATGCTGTGCAGTTCTAATTCCCGCTCTTTTTTTTCTAACTGTATCTTTTTCTGTTCATTTTTAATATAGGACAGGTTTTTAGAAACATCTTCTATGGATTGTTCCATCTGAGTCTTCTTGGCGGGCAATTCTTCTATAATTGTTTTATAGTAACGTATTTCGCTGTCTATCTCTTGCAGACGAATCAGTTTTTCAATATCATCTTTTAACATAGAGAAAAATGATACACTACCTGTTTGTTAATGTCAATTTTCTTTTTTGACAGGATAAGTTGTTTCTATGATAGATTTCATACCGCCGCGGGGATTAAATTCCCCTTTTATCTTCATCCGCTTTGGTTTACAGGCGCGGAGAATATCTTGTTTTATTTTGTTTATGGCATTCTCATAAAAAATACCTAAATTACGATAACTCTGAATATATGTCTTTAACGATTTAAGTTCGAGAACAAATTTATCCGGCTCATACTCTATTGTCAATGTGCCGAAGTCCGGCTGTCCTGTCTTGGGACAAAGTGAAGTGTATTCCGGAATAACAATAGTGATTGTGTATGAGGGAAATTGGTTTTCAAAGCATTCAAGTTCAGGGAGTTTAGTGTCCAGCCCTGCTTTATCGTGAATTTGGTATCCTGCTTTTTTGTCTTCCATTTTAAAAAGTTATCTCAAACGAACTGAAAGTTCCTGTATAAGGTTTTTCACTTTTATTGATATGTGATATGTTTTTGCCCAAATAATCTTCTTTCAATTTTTCAAAAAACATCTCAACTTTTTCTATACTGCCTTCAGCGGTTATTTCAACATTACCGTCAGGGAGGTTTTTTACCCATCCGTTTACACCGATGTTCTGCGCAATATCTCTGGCGTAAAACCTAAATCCAACGCCTTGAACTCTGCCGATTACAATAAGATGAATCTGTTTCATTTGAGAAAAAGAGGGCCCTGCTATTGACAGAGCCCTCTTCTTTGCGTGCTATTAGTATTCAGGATAAGGGGGAGGAGCCATTGTTTTGTCTTTCTTTTCAGGTATCTCTATGACAAGCGATTCCGTTGTTAAGAGAAGCGCCGCCATACTTGCTGCGTTTTCGAGAGCAGCCCTTACTACTTTTGTCGGGTCAACGATACCTGCTTTTACAAGGTCCTCAAACTCATCCTTCTCGGCATTGAACCCAAAGGAAGTATCCTTTGATTCTTTTATCTTCTGAGCGATTACAGCTCCATCAAACCCTGAGTTTTCAGCTAACTGTCTTACAGGAACCTCCAATACCCGTTGTATTATCTTTGCTCCTGTCTTTTCGTCAGAGGCGCTGGTCTTTAACTTATCCACCACATCCAGACATTTCAGAAAAGCGACTCCGCCGCCAGGAATGATTCCTTCTTCAACTGCCGCTCTTGTGGCGCTTAAAGCGTCTTCAACACGCGCCTTTCTCTCTTTCATATCTGTCTCTGTCGGCGCTCCTACATTGATGACAGCAACACCGCCGGATAATTTTGCAAGACGCTCCTGTAATTTTTCTTTGTCGTAATCAGATGTTGTTTTATCTATCTCGCCTTTTATCTGGTTAATTCTTCCCTGAAGTTTCTCGGAAGAGCCGGCACCTTCAACTATTGTTGTGTTCTCTTTGTCAACAATAACTCTTTTTGCCTTTCCAAGAGAGTTCAAGTCAATGTTCTCTAATTTCAGACCGAGTTCTTCCATAATTGCCTGTCCATCTGTGAGAATGGCAATATCTTCCAGCATTGCCTTTCTCCTGTCTCCAAATCCGGGCGCCTTTACAGCACAACAGGAAAAAGTGCCGCGTATTTTGTTGACAACAAGAGTTGCTAATGCTTCACCATCCACTTCTTCCGCTATGAAAAGAAGCGGTCTGCCTGACTGGGCTACTTTTTCCAGAAGAGGCAAAATATCCTTTACTGCAGAAATCTTCTTATCGTGTATGAGAATATAAGGGTCATTCAGCACACACTCCATTCTCTCTGTGTCAGTGACAAAATACGGGGAAAGATAACCGCGGTCGAACTGCATTCCTTCCACAACTTTCAGTTCTGTCTCTGTTCCCTTTGCTTCTTCTACAGTAATGACGCCTTCTTTTCCAACCTTATCCATCGCCTCTGCTATAATCTTGCCTATCTCAACATCATTGGCGGATGCCATAGTTGCGACCTGCTGAATTTCCTGCTTATCCTTGATAGGTTTACTCATTGACTTTAAATGCTCTATCACCGCTTTTACTGTCTTCTCTATACCCTTTCTCAAGTGTACAGGGTTTGCTCCAGCCGCCACGTTCTTAAAACCCTCTTTTGCGATAGCAAGGGCAAGGATTGAAGCGGTTGTAGTTCCATCGCCTGCTACATCGTTGGTTCTGGAAGCAACCTCTCTCAGCAACTGTGCGCCTAAATTAGCCGCAGGGTCTTCCAATTCAATCTCTTTTGCTATAGCGACACCGTCATTGATAACGGACGGAGAACCGAACTTTTTTTCCAACACAGCGCATTTTCCCTTAGGCCCAAGTGTTGGTCTTAGGGCGTCTGCCATTGTTGTCATTCCTTCCAATAACTTTTTCCTAGCGTCTTCTCCAAGTAATATCTGTTTTGCCATAGAACACCTCCGTTAGTTTTTTTTATTTGTCTTGAATAACAGCAAGGACATCCTCTTCTCTTAATATCATGTATTCGTTGCCGTCAAGTGTTATCTCTGTTCCGGCGTATTTGCCGTATAATACTTTGTCTCCGACTTTTACTTCCATAGGGATTAATTTCCCGTTGTTATCTACTCTTCCTTTGCCGATGGCGATGACTTTTCCTTCTTGAGGTTTTTCCTTTGCTGTATCAGGAATAATGATTCCGCCTTTCGTCTTTGCTTCTGCTTCCAATTGCTCAACAACAATTCTATCTCCCAACGGCTTTAACTGCATTTTACTCATAAAACCCTCCTTGTTTAAAGTAATCCTTTTTTAGGTATTCTTTTTGACATTTTTGTTTTGGATGTTCTTTAAAAAACAAATTATACCTTTAAGATAAAAACTGTCAAGATGTATAACATTATAATAAAATTAAAAAAAATAGTCAATACCACTAAAAGTGAAAAATAGTGTATAATAAAAAAGGAGGCGCCAATGGAAAACGGGGTGGTAAGATACAGAGTAAATCCGCGACTATATCTTTGTATTTCCCCTGAGGAAGCCGTTAATATAGGAATTACCGCGGGCGAAGAATCAGTTGAGGCAATAATCCTTGAAAAAGGGGCATTTATGGGGAGTTTGTTCTACGCTTCTATAAGAGAGATGGATGAACAAGATATTATGAATATTCCTGTTGTAGAAAGAAACGAACTGCTCTTTAATTCCAGGAAAGAAGCGGTAAGATATATTATGAGGAACAACCTTGACGGAACGCTCGCTTTATATGGCGTAAGGGATATAAAACATGTCCCGAGAGAGACAATAGGGGAATTTGAACATCCTGATTTTTCGCAGGGTTTGGATGAACTGAAAAAGTTTGATAAAGCAGGATAATAAGTATTGACACAGACAAAGACGGGATGTAAAATTTTTTATATGATATGCGGGATTAACTCAGTGGTA
>JAAYXZ010000038.1 GCA_012515635.1 Elusimicrobiota bacterium | reverse complement strand
TCATAATAGGCGGAGCGCCCATAACCCAAAGTTATGCTGATGAAATAGGCGCTGACGGATATGCCCCTAATGCAGCGAACGCTGTAGACAAAGTAAAAGAATTGTTGAATATTTAAGGTAATGGAAGCCATAGAATACATCGGTAAGAAAAGCATATAGATACCCTAATGGGAAAGAAAAAGTGAAATCGCCGTTTCAAACAACGCTCATAAGGAGCAAAAACAAATGAATACAAGAGAAAGATTTGTAAAAACGCTTATAGGTGAAAAGGTTGACAGAGTGCCTTTCATTAAGGTGTTCGGCGGAACCAACGCGGCGCACAAAGAATGGGAAGCAGAATATCCCGGCATAGGAAACACCATAGACAAAGTACTGGGATTTGAAGGGAAGTATAGAGGTTGGGAAACCACCCCAGTCAATATGGACGCCTCAAAAATGGATGAGCCGATTACCATTAAAGAGACCGACGATATACACGTTCGACGCGATGGAGACAGAGTAGTTTATCAGTTTTATAAACAAGGCGATTATGACAGGCACGCAATTGAATGGCCGATAAAAACAATGAGCGATTGGAACGTATATAAAACAAGGTTCCTTGACCCTGACGATACTGAACGCTTTCCAGCCAACTGGAACGAATTGGTAAAAGAATACAAAACAAGGGATTATCCGCTTCAACTGACACACTGGGGCGTTTACGGATTCGCCAGAAAAAAAATGGGGGATGAAAACCTTGCCTATGCATTCTACGACAATCCGAAACTTGTACATGATATAATGAATTATTATACGGAAACAGCAATACACATCTGGGAAAAAATGGTTAAGGATGTTGATTTTGACCTGATAGAATGCTGGGAGGATATGGCGTATAAAAGCGGTTCGCTTATATCCCCAAAAACTTTCCGTGAGTTTATAACGCCCTGTTATAAGAAAATTTCGGCATTCGCAAGAGAGCATGGGATAAAGGTTATACTGGTGGATTCTGACGGCTTCATAGAAGACCTTACTGAATTAATGCTTGAGGGGGGAGTGACTGCTCTTTATCCTTATGAAGTGCTTGCAGGCAACGATGTAGCGCAAACTCTTGACCGTTACCCAAGAGTAGGAATCATCGGCGGACTGCGCAAGGAATGTATGTATGAAGGAAAAGAAGCCATTGACAATGAGATAGAAAAAGCGCGTAAACTGATAAAAAAAGGCAGGTTTATCCCGGGACCTGACCACTTCGTGCTTAAGAATTGCACATTTGCAAATTATCGTTACTTTATGGAACGCCTGCGCGAAGTTGTTATGACCACTGTTCCGGGAAACTGATTTTTGCAACGTCTCTGACAAAAGCCCAATACATTAAACAACATAGATAGCAGGTACTTCATAAAACATTTTATAAATTAACTTTTTATTGTCTTCTCTCTGTCTTGTTTCACTATTTTCAAAACCGATTAAAGAATGTTGGAGCGCAGAGCGGTTAAAAAAGAGGTGACGTCAAAGACAAAGCCAAATGCCAATGAGGTGCGCCAGAGCCCTTCTTCTTTATATTTTTCGCCGCGCGCAGACTCTTTGTTTTCAACCGCTGTCACGGCTTGACGAAAGACAGAGCAAATCAATCCACGGCGGTTCATATCCAACACACCGCCGGGGGACATCAATAAACACCAGTTAATGGCAAAACCGACATAGATAAGGTGAGAGATGCGGTGTTCTTTGCACAACGCAAAGAGTTGAGAAGCACTTTCGGCGATACCTTCATCTCCTTAGGTCTTGCTTCAGGAGGGAAATCAATACACTTAAGCCCGGCTTCTATATCGGCACAGTTATGCAAACCGGGAAAAGATTCTTTGGCGCGAATCTGATGCAAATATTTAAGATTCTCGTCATAAGGGATTTTTTTAAGAGGCGTTTCAGGCTCCGCAAGTTCAGCAGTATGACGATAACCGGGATATTGCTTATAGTAATCTCCTCCGCCGACAACATGAAACACCTTCACGTCGCTACAACGCGCCGCTGAAAGAAGAGGCGGAAAAACAGCAGATAAAATTTCCTGCGAGCGTTGTATATGTTCCACAGCTTTATACCATCCGGGATATTCCTCTCGTGAACCGATGGACCACGCATGCATTACTACTATTGCGGTGCTGTTTAAATCAAGGTCTATATCAACTTGATGCCAACCGCCGTATCCCTCCCCGGGAACATTTAAATTATAATCGGCATCAAACTGTCTGTAGCAATCCGCCTTTACAGTTATACGCTTTAATTTTTGGGTATTCATAGTTTTTTCCTTTGGGATTATTTATCTCCGTTTTTATACAATACAAATGCGCTTGGTGAGATTCGAACTCACAACCTTTGGCTCCGGAGGCCAACGCTCTGTCCGGTTAAGCTACAAGCGCCAGTTATTATTTTTTAGAGGAAAGCATACTGCCAAAATCAACATCGTTTTTTGTAAAGATTGATTCAAGCGGAATGTTTTTTTCTGCAAGGGTTTGTTTGGCTCCTTCAAGCCGGTCAACTATGGCAATAACTTTTTTAACAACAGCGCCTGCTTCCTCAACCGCTTTTATGGCTTTCAGGGAAGAACCGCCTGTGGTGATAACATCCTCCAATATCACTACAGACCACCCTTTCTGTATATGCCCCTCTATAAGTTTACCCATGCCGTGTGTCTTAGGGGCTGGTCTTACCATAAAAGATTTAATGGGGCGGTTATCTAAATAACTCAAAACAGCAATACCCGCAGATATAGGGTCGGCGCCTATTGTCATACCGCCCACCGCATCTATCTTCTCTTCCTTTATCATTGAAAGAATTATCTTGGAGACAAGATAGAGCCCTTCGGAGTCGCATGTAATCAGTTTTCCGTCTATATAGCAGTTGCTTATTTTACCAGAGACAAGTTTTCTCTGCCCCAAAAAAAGAGCCCTTTCTTTTATGAGGGCAAGCAATCTCTCTTTCATCTCATTAAAACTTTCTTCCCTGCAGACCATATCTTCTCCTTTTAATCAAAAAACCAAAATTGGTGCGCCTGGCCTGATTCGAACAGGCAGCCCTCTGCTTAGAAGGCAGATGCTCTATCCATTGAGCTACAGGCGCTTTTTATTTGTTTATTTTAACTTCTGTAGTATTACCCGTCAAGAAATTGTAATTGTTTTATCTGTTGATGGACATTTTTAGATTCTTATTGTAAACTTTTCTTTAAACATGAAAGGGGCGAAATGAATAACAGTTGTGTGTGGAAAAAGGTACGGATAACAGGAGTTCTCTCTTACCTCTTCCCCTTAATATTATTGGTAATAGGAATTATTATGGCAAAGCAGGGTTTTGCAGGTATGGTAAAAAATTATGAAGAAGGAACTGCAAGGTTGATTCAGTATCTACTTTTTGCGATTGGAATCGCTATCTTTTTTTTCAGCGATAGTGTCTCTGAT
>JAAYXZ010000037.1 GCA_012515635.1 Elusimicrobiota bacterium | reverse complement strand
GTCTCCCACAATATATGCAACCTTGAAAAACATATGGTGGACGGCAAAGAAAGAGAGTTATACATTCACAGAAAAGGAGCAACCCGCGCATTTCCTAAAGGGCATCCGGCTTTGCCTGAAAGATATAAAGACACAGGGCAACCTGTCTTTATACCGGGAACGATGGGCACCTCCTCTTATATACTTGTTGGAACAGAGAAGGCAATGGATGAGACATGGGGCAGCACTTGTCATGGCGCAGGCAGAACAATGTCAAGACATCAGGCATTAAAGGAGAGTTCAAGTAGAAATATACCGAAAGAACTCGCAAACAAAGGAATACTGATAAGGGGCGCAAGCAACAAAGGGCTTGCAGAGGAGATGCCTGACGCATATAAATCCATTGATGAAGTTATAAAAGCGGTTGAGGGCGCGGGACTCTCCCAAAAAATAGCAAGAATGGCGCCTATAGCAGTAATCAAAGGATAAGTGGCGCCTATGATGAAATTGGAATATTTTTACAAAAACTATTTTTTATGATAAATCTTAACCTGACAAGGAGGAGAATATGGATTTGATAAGCACTCTTAAAGGGTCATTGTTAGAGAACTTTTTTCCTGCCGGCTGGGACCTAAAAAAGATAGATGATTGTTGTAACAATCCGCCTGAACAAATCACAAAAAGACAGTCATGGTGGAACAAAAACTTTTCTCCTCTTGCCTGCGACACCCTTGAGGAGTTCAATGCAAAGATGGGACACGAGATAGCATTGGAGATAAAACACTGCAGGGACAAAAAAAGAGAGATTGCTCTTATTCTTCCTGTAGGTCCCATGGGTATGTATAAATGGATTATCTATTTTTTGAAAGAATGGAATGTTGACTGTAAACATGTGCATGGCTTCAATATGGATGAGTGGAGCGATAAGAACGGAAACACCCTGCCTTCCTCTAATCCTGGAGCATTTCAAAATGCAATGGAGAATGTCTTTTATGGACCGTTAGGTAATCTTACAGTCCCAAAAAAACAGAGAAATTTCGCCACAAAAAAGATGTTGCCTGAATATCCGTCAAAGATAAGCGCCTTACAGAAAAAAGGAGCTAAACTTGTTGTTATCTTCGGTATCGGCAGGGTCTTCCATATCGCCTTTTGGGAACCGCATTTTGCTGAAGAGTTCAAATCAGCAACTGAATGGAAAAAGCAGGCGTATCGAGTTGGCGCCAAACTGCACCCGCTCACCATTGAACAGAATGCCTTAACAAGTTTTAAAAGCAGAACAACACTTGTTCCTTGTTTTGCCAATACCATCGGTCCAGGTATATTCCTTAAAGCAAATAAAATCATAGGCGGCGCTGATGGAACCCTTGGCAGAGGAATGATGTGGCAAGGAATGAGTTTATGGGTTACATTAAGGTATAGCCCTAATATATGGATTACCAGCAGTTTCATGCCAACACTGCCAGGAAAACTTTTTTTCCTGAAAGAACTGGCAGGACCGCTTAAACCTGAATGCAATTAACAAGGAGGATTGAATGAATGTTCTTGCAGTTGGAGCACATCCGGATGATTTAGAGATATTATGCGGCGGCACCCTTGCAAAATATGCAAAACAAGGACACACGGTATTTATGGCGCATCTCTGCAGCGGAAATATGGGCGGCCAAGAGATAACGCCCGAAGAACTTGCAAAGATGCGGGATGAAGAAGCGAAAAAATCTGCGGCGCTTATAGGGGCTGAAGCGCTTGGACCTATCGCAGACGACTTAGACCTCTACCCCACAAAAGAGATGCGTATAGCGCTTGTTGATATTATAAAATATGCAAAACCCGACATAATAATCACCCACAGCGTCAATGATTATATGCCTGACCACACTATCACGGGGCAACTTGTATTTGAAGCTGCCTTTACCGCCACACTGCCGCTTTACAAAACAAAATATCCCGCATGGGAAAAAATCACGCCGATATATTATATGGATACATTGGCAGGATTAAATTTTGAACCCACATACTATGTAGATATTACCGAGTTTTTTGAGATTAAAAAGCAAATGCTGCTTACCCATGAAAGCCAGTATAAGTGGATTTCGGGACACCATCAGGCAAACCCGGTCAATATGATAGAAAAAATGTCCGGGTTCAGGGGTTTCCAATGCGGAGTTGAATATGCAGAAGGATTCTCCTGCGCAAAACTTTGGGGCAGAATCCCTATAAGCGACCTTTTACCTTGATAAAAGTATAGGTTTTGCTCTTTACATTTTGACAGCATAACTCTCTTATTTTTAATTTACCATAAACTCTTGACAGGGGATTTTTTTAAGAGTATAATGATAATGAGAGTTGTTATCAATAAGGAGATAGAATGAGGCGCGGAAACCCATGGATGTGTAAAAGAATGATGGATGAAGGACTAAGAATAACGCAGACAAGAAGAGCGATACTGGGCATTTTTATGAAAAACCCAGAACAGCACCTTAGCGCGGAGGAGATATTTTTTATGGCTCACCGTATAAACCCCTCTCTTGGTTTTGCTACGGTATACAGAACCCTTGACTTGCTTACACGGATGGGGCTTATACAGAAGTTGGACTTCGGCGGCGGACAGGCCCGCTATGAAATGATACAACCATCAGGGAAGGACTCTTACCACCATCATCTTGTCTGCACCTCTTGCGGAAAAGTTGTTGACTATGCTGGTTTTACCGAAGAAGAGAAGAATTTGCTGACAAAGATTGAAAAAGAACTCTCAGAGAAACATAAGTTTCAGATAAAAAACCATATAATCCAATTCTCCGGTATTTGTAGTGATTGCGGAAAAAGGAGGTGATTAATATGCCCAGAGGAGATGGCACAGGACCATTGGGACAAGGACCCATGACAGGCAGAGCGGTAGGCTATTGCGCAGGTTACGGTGTCCCCGGTTATATGAACACATATAGGGGGCGAGGGTTTGGAAGAGGATTCGGAAGAGGGTTCGGAAGAGGATGGCGATGGAGAAGCGCAGCGTTTTGCGGATATCCTTCCTCATACGGAACTATTCCTCCTGTTGTTGACCCATATGCTGTATGGAGTGTAACGCCAGAGGAAGAAAAGCAGATGCTTCTTGAGCACACGAAGATGATAGAAACACAACTATCTGAAATGAAAAAAAGGATTCAGGAGTTGGAAAAAGAAGCAAAAACAAAGGAGTAACACAATACTCCTGCCTGCAGGATGGCCATATCCCGTCCTGCAGGTATAATTTTAACGGAGGCATTTATGAAAATTTGTATAACAGCGGACGGGGATAACTTAAATGCAAATGTTGACCTACGATTTGGACGATGCCCTTACTTTATCCTATATGATACAGATACTGACCAGTTTGAAGCAATACCCAATACAAATGCAGAAGGGATGGGCGGTGTAGGTGTACAAAATGCAACAATGATTACAGAGAAAGGGGGAGAGGTTGTTATTACCGGGAACCTCGGACCCAATGCATCACAGGTATTTCAGCAGGCAGGTATCAAAACAATTACAGGCGTTAGTGGTAAAATCAAAGATGTTGTTGAAAACTTTAAAAAAGGACTCTTATAAGGAGATTTATGCGATTTGCAATTTCAACGGATGGTGAATTTGTATCTGTGCACTTTGGAAGATGCCCATCCTTCACTATTATTGACCTTGAAGAGAATGTCATTGTCCATACAGAGATTTTAGATAATCCAGGGCATCATCCCGAATTTCTTCCGGAGTTTTTACGCCAAAAAGGCGTTAACTGCATCATTTGCGGCGGAGCAGGAGAACGCGCGCTCTCACTGCTCAAGAACAACGGAATCAACATAATTATAGGTATACACGGAAAGATAAGCGATATAATAGATAAACTGGTTAAAGGCGAGCTCCAGCAAGGCAAAAGTTTATGCGAACCGGGCGCTGGTAAAAACTACGGGATACCAAAAACTGTCTGCGAACACGAAGGAGGTGAGTGATATGCCCGGAAGAGATGGCACAGGACCATTCGGACAAGGACCTATGACGGGCAGAGGCGGCAGGCGCGGCAGAGGCGGCAGAGGCGCAGGCCCTTCGGGTTTCTGTGTATGCCCTGCCTGCGGAGAAAAAGTTGAGCATCAGACAGGATCGCCCTGCTATACTATGTTATGCCCTAAATGCGGAAAAAGAATGACACGAGGATAAAATGACCATTACAGTAGCAAGCGGAAAAGGGGGAACAGGGAAAACCCTTATATCCACATCTCTGGCCTTGTCTTTGAAAGAAGAGATACAATTTCTTGATTGTGATGTAGAAGAACCTAACAGTTATATCTTTTTGAAACCGATTATCAATAAACGCGAAAACATTTACCTTCCCAAGCCGAAGGTTGATATTTCAAAGTGCATCTTTTGCGGGCTATGCAGTAAAGCATGCCATTATAACGCCATATCTGTAATTAAACCCAAAGAGAAGGTTCTGTTTTTTTATGAACTCTGCCATAGTTGCGGAGCGTGTTCTCTCATTTGCCCTGAAGATGCTATTTATGAGACAGATGAAGAGAAAGGGGTGATAGAGGAAGGAACCGCTAAAGGACAATTGCTTTTTGTTCAAGGACGGCTTAAACCATCTGAAGCAAACCCTGTCCCTTTAATAAAAGCAGTAAAGAAAAAAATCAAGGAAGATAAAATAAATATTATAGACGCATCCCCCGGCACCAGTTGCCCTGTAATCCATGCGGTTAACGGCGCTGATTTTTGCATACTTGTAACCGAGCCCACACCCTTCGGGTTGAATGACCTTACGCTTGCGGTAGAGATGACGAAAAAAATGGGTATCCCATCGGGAGTCATTATTAACCGCGCAGATATAGGAGACAAGGATGTCGAAAAATATTGCATAAACAATGGTATCCCTATCCTGTTAACTATTCCCTTCAAAAAAGAGATAGCAATAGCATACTCAAAAGGTATACCACTGATAGAACTATACCCTGAATACATTCAAACCTTCAGGGAGATTTTTAATCGCATACTTTGTTGCTGATAACGCTACATTGAGCATTATATTTTCATACGAGAACCCTGTTGTTTAGGTAAAAGTATATAGACAACCGAACATAAAAGAGGAAAGCAACTTCATCATAGACAATGAAGAGAGAGACAATAGGCATCTAACGCATATCGTTACTGAAAAGGGAGGATGTTATGGCAAGGAAAAACTCACATATATGGACAGAGCTGCGGCACCACCTGCCGTTCTCTGTCCTCAGTGTAAGTATAGGAATTATACTTGTAGGAACCTTTACAGTTATTACAGAGATGTTAGGTGTATATAATGTATCTCCTTACTCTGCAAATCTTTTTCATCTATTCCATACCGTCCACCTACTCTTTTCAGCCATAGCAACTACTGCTATGTTTTGGCAACACGAAAAGAAGGTTTTTAAAACCATTATTATCGGGTTTGTCGGCTCTGTGGGAATATGCGGAATAAGCGATATTATAATCCCGTATATATCCGGTTTTCTTCTTGGCGCGCATATGCATTTGCATATCTGCATCATAGAACATCCTCTCCTTGTGCTGCCTTTCGTTTTTCTTGGAATTCTGATTGGGTTTCTTGCGCCGGGAACACTGGAGAAACAGGAGGGAGTCATCTTCTCTCATTCGTTGCATGTGCTTGTAAGCGCCATTGCTTCTATATTATACCTTGTCTCTTTCGGGGTTACAGGATGGATACACCAAATAGGGCTTGTCCTAATCTATATGGTGATAGCTGTGGCTATCCCTTGCTGCACAAGCGATATAATTTTCCCATTGCTATTTGTTAAGGATAAAACAAGAGAATGAAGACCATTGTTATAATAAGCGGTAAAGGCGGAACAGGCAAGACATTTTTCGCCGCATCCCTTGCGGTAATCGTAAAAAACAAGGTTATGGTGGATTGTGATGTAGACGCCGCCAATCTCAATATTCTGTTACACCCTGAAATCAAGAAAGAGACCGTGTTTATGGGCGGCTATGAAGCAACAATAGAACAGGAAAAGTGTATCCGGTGTGGAAAGTGCCTTGATATATGCAGATTTGAAGCAGTTAAAACCGCAACGGATGAAAAAGGAGATATTAACAAGTTTTTTATAGACGCCTTTGCCTGTGAAGGATGCGGCGCGTGTTCTATCGGGTGCCCTGTGAACGCTATAGCATTAAATGAGGAGAAGAGCGGTAAATACTTTCTATCAGAGACGAAATACGGACCTTTCTTATTTGCAAAACTTGATATTGCGGCAGAAAACTCAGGCAAACTCGTAACTAAAATCAGGGAAGAAGCATATCGTTTAGCAAAAGAAAGGGAGGCGGACTACATTATCATAGATGGTCCTCCGGGGATAGGTTGCCCTGTTATTGCAACACTCTCCGGCGTGGACCT
>JAAYXZ010000036.1 GCA_012515635.1 Elusimicrobiota bacterium | reverse complement strand
TCAAGCAATAAAAAAGTGGCTGTGAATTTAGAGTTTAAAAATAGTAAAGAGAACGGATTAGGAATACCGCTGCCTAAAGGAACAGTAAAAGTATATAAGGCGGATATAGATAAAACATTACAGTTTATAGGAGAGAACAGCATTGACCACACCCCGAAAGATGAAAAGATATCTCTCTATTTAGGTAATGCGTTTGACATTGTCGGCGAAAGAAAGATTACAGACCATAAAAGAATAGCAACAAATTTATACAGGGACTCCTATGAAATTACCTTAAGGAATCATAAGAAAGAACAGGTTGTTGTAAGGGTGATTGAGAGACAATGGGGCGACTGGCAAATAATACAGAAAAGCCAGGACTACAAAAAAGAAGATGCCAACACCCTTATATTTGAAGCAAAAGTGCCTGCTGACGGAGAAGTGAAGATAACTTACACAGCAGAATATAAGTTCTGAAAGAAGGAGAGTTGGAACCTTAAAGAGAATAAAAAATGGTTTGCGTATTATATAGGATATTTATGACAGAAACGATATTCTAACATTAAGGAGATGCAGTGATGAAAAAGAAAATACAAATAATTCTGGTAGTATGCGGAGTGTTAATCGCAACTTTCCTGCTCAACTTCCTGACTTCTATGAAATCACCTTCAGAAAAAATGCAGGAACTAATATCGCAACACAGAGGTGTCATCATTCTGGTAAAAAGCGGAACTGAACAGGATAAGATATTTCTTGATGCATTAAAAAAAATCCGACCTGAGTTGAAAGGAAAAGCAGGTATTATCATTACGAATAGAAGTTCAGGGTTTCTTAACGAAAAAGAAGAACCTCCACTGATGATAATTCTTGATGCACATGGAAATCTGCTAAACAAGTTCTCAAAAACTATTGATGAGCGATTATTAATGGAATCTGTCTATGCAATAGTCACCCATTCACACTAAAATTTTCATCAATATACTTAAAACAGATTTTTTTAGTCCAAGAAACTCCGTAGACAACATTAAAAGAACGCATCACGACAATAAAAAAACGGAGGGCTGAAACTGTATATAACCGATTTAATGTCTATATTTTTTCATCTATTCAAATACTTGACTGCCGTTTCTATCTTTTCACACATATTGATATGCAGGCCAAACCCAATCTTCCATATTGCTGGTATCAATATTATAAAATTTTCCCAGAAGCAATCTTCTCAGGTTATCAATCTCAATAATTCTTGCTGCAAAATATGCAAATATAGTATCTATTCCAAATGGAATAACCCTTGCGTTTTTCAAATAATCAATTGCTAAATCATATTTAACATTGTCATATTCGTGGATAGAGACAGGCGTTTTCACACCAGCATATATCATATTTACGGTGTTCCATAAAACATCTTCCCTGATAAATCTTTCATTCTTTATCCTTCCACCCTCTATGAAAATATCTATATCCAACGAAATATCTGCAACCTGTTGCTGTAAAAATAGCCCTATATTGGAAAGGTCTATCTCTGTTTTTATGTATCCGTTAATAAAATCTGAATTCTGAGTCATAACAAGATTTTGCGCTATATTCCAATACACATTCTTTGCCAACAGCATAATATTTTTAATATCCCTGTTTTTTAAAACAAATTCAACCAACGGCTTTACATATAACGGAATCTCCTTGAAATTGTTTTTTTCAAGCGCATCTTTAATTGTGAAATAATCGACAGAAGCATACAAAAGATAGTTTTTGTTTTCTTTGCCTGTCCTGTAATATTCAATAATTAGTTTTATATTATGGAAAGTGTAAGGCAAGAGAAAAAATTGATACAATTCCTTCGGTAAAGATTTACTCATCTCTTCTACAAGCCCTATTGTTGTGTTGTTAAATATGTTTAGGATATCATCTGGGGAAGAGACCTTTTGAGGGACTTGATATATTCTCTCGTTCAGAATTGCTGCCGCTTCATCAATTGTTTTTGCATTCATTATGCCCGATATGTCATATGCAGTAAGGAATGTCTTCTCTAATGCTTTTATTCTTCCGCTTACACAGAATATATCCATAACATTCACCACCCCGCTATTCTCTGTTATATCTCTTGAAGAACCTGAAAATCTTTTTTCAATATACTGATTTTGCCCGGGTCATACACTGCTACTGCAGGATGATATAGCGCCACTATTTTCATACTGGGAAAAAGCCCTTCTCCCGCTTCCATCACTCTGCCATGCAAAACGCTTATAGAACCCTTTTCTTTTAAAGAAAACTTATTTGCGAAATATCTTAAGGAGTGTCTTCCTAAACAACATATAACAGCGGGCTTAATAATCTCTAACTGTCTTTCAAAATAAGGTATGCATGCTTTTATCTCATCCTCTAACGGGTCTCTATTATTCGGAGGTCTACATTTTATTATATTGGTGATGTAAGTGTCCTCCCTTTTAAAATTCACGGAGGAGAAAAGTTCATCTAACACATCTCCAGCTTTCCCGCAAAAAGGGACGCCTTTTATATCTTCATTGTAGCCGGGCGCCTCTCCCACAAAAACAATTCTTGCCTCTGGATTGCCTTTCCCAAAGACCGTGTTTTTTCTTGTTTCCCATAAAACGCATCTCTTACACTGAGATGCTTTTGCCTGACATTCCTCAAGAAGTCTCTGTTTTTCCATTATCGTTTAATAATGCCGCTGTCTTTTCTCTTAAAATGTCTCCAATAGACGCATTAATACTTTTCCAGTCAAACACTATCTCCCATCTTGGAGAAACTATCATAAAAGCTGCTTTGAGTTTGGTGTTTTTTTCTATCTTTATGCCTTCTATATCAATATCTGCTTCTGCCGGCACCTGCACAACATATTCTTTCTCTTTAATGTCCCGGCAAGCATCTATTATAAGTTCCTTCATTTTTTTATTCAGGTAATCGTTGAATCTCTCCTCCACTTTTTGTAATATTTCATCAATAAAACTATTTTGTAAAGCAAGGAGTTCTTTTTCTCTTTCCATTATAAAAGAAGATATACTTAATTCCATCTCTCTGTCTATGTTAGTTTGCTCTTCCCGAAGTTTTTCTTTATATTTTTTTTCTATAGCCGCTCTCTCCGCCTGATACCTCACTTCAAGATATCTCTCTGCATCTTCAATAATACTGGATGCTTTTTTTTCTGCGTCTTTAATTACTTTTTTAATAAGTTTATCCAACATATTTTAGACCTTTATAGAAAAGAGAAGGAATATAGAGATTACCAGCGCCAGAACCGCATAAGTTTCCACCAGAGCGCCATATACCAATGCCCTCATACTTGCTTCCGGGTGTTTTGCTGCAACAGCGATACCGGCGGCGCATACTTTACCCTGATGGATTGCAGAGAAAGTCCCTGAAATAGCAATCGGAAGAGTCGCTATGAGAATCTGCAGTCCCTGTAGATTTGTTATAGCAACCATCTCT
>JAAYXZ010000035.1 GCA_012515635.1 Elusimicrobiota bacterium | reverse complement strand
TATTATATTCATGATTTATCAAATATAGTCGGCAAACGTTTTTTCGGTGTATCTGAAATAGAACAATCCGGTTATAAAAATAATAATGGTTAGAACAATTGAAAGAACAAGCCCTGATATATGAATGTTCACGTCCCCGCCCAGTATAGCCCACCTAAATCCGTTTATGACGCCTACCATGGGGTTGAGCGAGTAAAGCAGCAGCCATTTGTCAGGGATTATATTGCTTGAGAATCCGACAGGCGAGATATAGAGACCTAAGGATATAAAAGAGGGGATAATCTGCATAAAATCCCTGTATTTTACATTTAGCGATGCAAACAACAAACTCAGCCCATAAGCGAGCAGGAACCCCAGAAAAAGAAAGAGCGGGATAAAGACAATTCTGCCTGAAGGGACAAACCTGTAAAAAACCATCAGCCCTATCAGAATAATGAAAGAGAGTATAAAATCGACAAAACTCACTATCGCTTTGCTTGCAGGAATTATAATGCGCGGCATATAGACCTTTGAGACAAGGCTGACGTTTTCTATTAATGAGTTGCTTGCAGTGGATAGAAACCCTACGAAAAACTGCCAAGGCAAGAGAGCTGTATATACCATTATCGGATACGGGACGCCTTGTTCGGAAGGAAGTTTGGCGAATTGGCCAAAGATGACAGAGAAGACCACCATTGTTAAAAATGGGCGGATAACCGCCCATGCAAAACCTATAACGGTCTGCTTGTACCGGACTTTTATATCTCTCCAAGCAAGGAAATAAAACAATTCCCTGTAATTCCAGATATCCCGCCAGTATTGCCTGTCAAACATACGCGGCTTGATAATTGTTTCGTTTCCGTCCATATTCTTCATTTTAATAGTATACTTCATCGGTGAAAAATTATCTATGAGATGCAATCTCCGCTAAAAATTCAGGTGCGTCATCAAAATGCGGATTTATCTCAAGCAACTTCCTTATATGTTTTTCCGCCTCCCGATAATCTTTTTTCAGGTAATATGTCAACCCTAAATTAAAATAAGCAAGGTCAAAATTTGATTTTAAGGCGATGGCGTTTTTAAAACAGGGTATTGCCTCATCATACCTCTCTGTGTTGAGATAAAGCACTCCAAGGTTATTGTGAACATTCGGCATTATGGGATTGAGTTTTAAGGAATAAAGGAAACTCTCTTCCGCCTCTTTGAGATACGTCATATGGGAATATACCAGTCCAAGGTTATTGTATAAGTTATCGCTGTACGGATTCAGTTTTCTCTCCATTTTAATATATTTGAATGCTGTCTTGTAATCACCGTATTTGGTTGCTGTTTTTGCGGCAAAAAAGGTTGTTTCCGTAGAAAACGGGTTATATGAAACAGATTTTTCCGCCAGTTGGAGTGCGGTCTTATCATTAGCGATATTTGCGTGTAAAAGATATCTGCTGGACTTTATAGACGCAAAACCCATAACAAGCCCTGCGATTATAAATAATCCCAGATATAATCTTAAAAGCGGATAGGATACCTTAAT
>JAAYXZ010000034.1 GCA_012515635.1 Elusimicrobiota bacterium | reverse complement strand
CATCAATGGGATTGAAGTCCCTACGGATGATAAAAATATGGGGTGGCATTGGGACAGGAGTTTTAAGAAGGTAGCGATAACGAAATATGTGAAGAAAGGCGAAAACATAGTGGATTTTACTGTCGCATATGATGTCGCCTCTGAAATTGAGCCAATTTATATTGTTGGGGACTTCGGAGTTGAAATTGTAAATCTTTACAAGGGAAAGATTGTGAAGGAGAAAAACACTCTCAAGAACGGTTCTCTGACAGGGCAGGGATACCCCTTTTACAGTGGCAGGATGATATACAAGTCAATGTTTAACTTTACAGGCGGAAAGAAGAGAGTTTTTCTTAAGATAATTAACCCTTCGGGTACACTTTTTAAGATAAAGATTAATGGAAAGAATGCAGGGAATATTTTATGGTCCCCTTATATGCTTGAGATAACTCCGTTTATCAAAAAAGGGAAAAACAACATATCTGTAGAACTTGTCTCTTCTCTTCAAAATTCATGGGGACCTCTCCATGAAAAAGAAGGTGATGATAACAGGTGGTGCGGGCCCCACGCTTTTGAGGATGAGAGTTTTGTCCGTGAAGAGTTATCGCTATTCAATTACGGTATAGGCGGGTTAGAGATTTTATCCGTTTAATTACTTCCTTTTAAAAAGGTATCTCTTAAGATTGCTTTCAGATACCAAATCTAATTCAGTAAACTGGACACCTGATATATATAAATCCCTAAAACTGTCTGTGTTTTTCAGGAAGAAAGACGCTTTGAAATCAAGTTGTGAATGGCGATAAGGGAACTTGGTCTTTATATCATAACAGATGTTATTGAAAAGCGGTTCAGCTGTTTTTGTTCTTGCGCCGCCCAAACTTATATTTATAATGGTGCTTTTAATAATACGTCTTTTTTTAAATATGCCTGTTGCATAAGATATTGTTGCAGGCAAAGAGGGCGTCTCGCATCTTCTCTCTTTTCTTTTCTCAATCTCTGCATTTGTTTCAGTCGTCATCAGCGCCTTTGAAGGCGGCTGAAAGAACACTTTTCCTGCAATAAAATATCTGTTACCGTTATATTCAAAAAGCGCTTCGCCTCTTGTTCCCATATTCGCGATAGCCAATGGGGAATCGGGTTTGAATTCAAAGAGAAGTTTATTCATAGAAGGGTTTATTTCACATATCGTCCCTCCTATGATATCATTACCTACGCAGAGAAAAGCGTTTTTTATTTCGCTTAAGTTTATCTCCACAAAGAGATTATACCTTTCGGAAAAACAATAATCAATAGAGAAACACTGGACAAAAAGACATTTTTATGATAGAATAGGGATTAAGAGCGGGGGGTGTCGGTCACCCCTTTTTTTATAATAAATAGTAAATATTATAGGAATATTAATAATGGAAGCAAGAGTAAGAATAGGATATGTTATTGACGGCTATGTTTTGGAAGAGATGATTGGTTCAGGCGGTTTTTCTACTGTGTATAGGGCGAGAAGCTTAAACCTGACACCCAAATATCATTCAATAATAGCTGTTAAGGTATTACATCCCCGACGGCTGGACAGATGGCAAATAAGAAGATTTGTGCGAGAAGTGAAGATAGCTTCAAGATTGGAACACCCTAATATAGTAAAGGTCTTCGGCGTAAGAAAACAGGATGGAAATTTTTTTAGTTTGATGGAATTACTGGATGTGGACCTCTTAAAAGCCATAAGGACAAAGCCGAGTATTTTTAACAACGATAATGTAACGGAGATAATAAAAAAAGCAGGGTATGGGTTAGAATATATCCATAAAAACGCTATTATCCATAAAGATGTTAATCCCTCTAATATTCTTATCACATATGCTCTTGATAAAATAAAGTTGACGGACTTTGGTTTATCAACAAAAAAGACATTACTCTTGTCTCTCTTACATCCTAATGGGAATAGTTCAGGGGGCGGAACTGAGGGATATATCGCTCCTGAACGCATAAAAGGCAAGGAAGGGGATATCAAGTCAGATATATTCTCTTTTGGCAAGACCATGCAGAGGATATACTCTGAACTTAAATTTGAAATCCCTGAAAACACAAAATATGTTATTGATGTAGCAACAAAGAACAATAGTATGGAAAGATTTGTTGATATGCGGGAACTCCTTTATTTTCTTGACAGATAAATTTATAGATAAATTGCACAATACAAGATGTTGTAGTTTTAACTTTCACCATATCATTTATGAAAATCCTATTTTCAGAAGAGTTTCTCCAATACCGTGAACAGGGATATCCTGAATCCCCTGAAAGAGTCAAAACAATAAAGGAATATCTCCAGAAAAAAGGGGTAAACGAATTTATAAATGTGGTCTCCGGCGGAGATGAGAATATATTACAGGTTCATACAGAAGAACTGATAAGAAGCGTGAAGGAAAACAGTTTTTATGATACCGGCACCCCTAACATCCCTAATATATACCACTATGCTTTTTTATCTTGCGTCTCTGCCGTAAATGCATCTTCTTTTGCTCTCGGAGGGGAGATTGCCTTCTCTTTATCACGACCGCCGGGGCATCATGCCGGCAGAAATACTCTTGGCGGCGCCTGTTATTTTAATAATATGGCTGTTGCAGTAAAAGAAGTGTTGAAAGAGCAGAGATTAAAAATTGCGGTTTTGGATATAGATGGGCATCATGGCAATGGTACGGAAGAGATACTGAAAAATGAGGATGGTGTTATTTATCTCTCCCTGCATCAGTATCCTGCCTTCCCCGGGACAGGCGCCTTCTCCTTTAACAACTGCTATAATTTTCCTGTATTTCCGGGCAGTTCCATAAAAAACTATATGGAAAAATTTGAAAAAGCAATGGAGGTTATACGTAAATTCTCTCCCGACCTGTTAGGTGTTTCTCTTGGTTTTGCAGCACACAGAGCAGATCCCCTCTTGAATCTTCCGTTGGGTGATAATCATTACTATCAGATGGCTAAACAGATTTCTGGAATAGCCAAAGGTATTTTTATTTTATTGGAAGGGGGCTATAATATAAACACAGTGGGAAATACTTGCTATAGTTTCCTTAGCGGGCTTACTTTTCCATCGGGGATACAAGATAATGTTAAAAAAAATAATCAAAGATAAGAATGTAGTGATAACAGATGGAAGTATGGGGACATATCTTGAAATATTGGGATATAAGGGGAAGACACCGGAGTTAGCCCTTACAGAATGCCCCGACCTTATAAAGAGAGTTCATACCGACTACATTGAAGCAGGGGCGAATATTATCCTGACTGATACATTCGGAGCCAATAAACTCCGTCTTGACAAGAAGGGGTTGGCAGAAAAAATTGTCTATTTCAATACTAAGGCGGTAGAGATTGCTTCGGAGGCAAGAGGAACTCAAGAGGTTGCTATTGCGGGAGATATAGGACCGACAGGAGCGTTCCTTCAGCCGTATGGGGAGCTGACTCAAAGAGAGGCGGGCGATATCTTTTTACAGCAGGCGGAGATATTAAAAGAGGCAGGCGCGGATTTTATACTTTTGGAGACCTTCCAAGACCTTGAGGAATTAAAAACTGCGTTCCACTCCATCAAAGAAAAGATAGATGTCTTTGTTCTGCCTTCAATAACCATTGCTTTAGGGGACAATCTTAAAACTCTTATGGGACAGAGTTTGGAAGATATAGCAAGATTTGTTGAATCGGAGCAACTTGAGGTTATCGGAATAAATTGCGGGATTTCAAGCAAAGAGATGGTAAAAGTGGTTAAAAGGTTAAAAAGTTTTACAGATGCAGACCTTTGGGTAAAACCCAATGCTGGTCAGCCGCACCTTGTGGATGGAGATATAATATACCCGGAAAACAGTGAAGAGTTTGTCGGCAATTGTTTGGAGATGGTAAGAAACGGAGTAAAATTTATAGGCGGATGTTGCGGAACCACGCCGCAGTATATCAATCTTCTGAAGGCGGGAATAGATGAAAATAGTTGAAGTTGCCTTTGATATTCCCGTAGATAAAACCTTTTATTATCTACCCGGCAAGTTCTCTGACAACATACAACAAGGGGTAAGGGTCAGGGTGCCTTTCGGAAGACAGAATAAAACTGGAATAGTTGTTTCAGTAAAGAACAGGGTTAATATAGAAGGGGATTATAAAGAAATAATTAAGGTGTACGATGATATACCTCTCCTTCAAGAAGAGCATTTTTCTCTCGCTTCCGTTATTTCAGAGAAACATTTTTCTTCATTAGGTCAGGCGCTTTTTTCCATGATAGGCGGATTGCCGCTAAAATATTCTGCCTCTGTCGGCGCGGATTTATTGCTGAAAAGAGTAATGAAACCTTCTCATCAAAACTATAGCAAAAAATACCTTGT
>JAAYXZ010000003.1 GCA_012515635.1 Elusimicrobiota bacterium | reverse complement strand
CTCCTTATGATGCGTTAAAAGAAGCGACTGCTCTAATGAACCGCCATTTTTCTATCGTAGGCGAAGAACAGAAGATAGGGGAAGAACTAAAAGAGGCAGTATTGACGCCGGAGAAAGAAACAGCCATAGATAAAAGTAAACCCATATCAGAACTTAAATTTGACACAAGAATATCAAGAGGGTTGGATTCAGCCGGAATAGAGACATTGGATGATTTACTTAACACTCCTAAAGAAGAACTCGAAAAAGTTAGAAATTTAGGAAAGAAATCCATAGAAAAACTTGAAAGCGTTCTGGATGGTATGGGGCTAACACTGAAAACAAAAGAAGAGTTGGAAAAAGAAGAGGCAGAAAAATGAGACACAAAAAAGATATAAGAAAACTCGGCAGAACAAAATCTCACAGAAAAGCGCTTATAAGAAATATGCTTATAAGTTTTTTCCAAAGCACTGAAATAGAGACCACTGAGGCAAAGGCAAAAGAATTACAGAGAAGCGTTGAAAAAATTATTACGCTTGGCAAAAAAGGAGACCTTGCAAGTTATAGAAGGATAAATATGGTTTTAAATCATCCTTCCAGTTTGAAAAAGGTAAAAGAGGTGGCAGAGAAATATAAAGACAGAGATGGCGGATACACAAGAATCATAAAACTTTCGCAAAGAATTGGCGACAATGCCGAGATGGCTATAATAAAACTGGTGTAAAATGAATAAAAACATTAAATTGTTAGATAAGTATGATAAAAAAGAAAACATCTATAAATTAGTGCAATTAATGGCTAATAGAGTATATCAGATATTAAATGGGGCTGCGGTCTCTCCCACGATTAAGGAAAAAGACCCTATTCAAATAGTAATGGAAGAGTTTTTAGAACAAGCGGAGAATAATGAATAATCTTCTTGCGTTGCTGCAATATATGAAGGAGATAGACGCATCAGACCTGCATATCAAGTTTAACAGAAAACCTATCCTCCGCCGGAATAAAGACCTGAAAACTGTAGAAGAATGGAAGCGCCCCTTCACAAGAGAAGATATAGACAATATCCTAAAACAAGTAATGCCTCAGCGGCTTATTGATTTGTTTGAAGAAAGGAAAGAGGCGGACTTTGCTTTTGATAACCCTGAAGTGGGAAGATATAGAGTCAACGCTTTTAAACAAAGGGGATATACAGGGTTAGTATTCAGAAGAATAAAAGATGTGATTCCTACCTTTGAAGAGATAAATCTCCCGTCTGTATTGGGAAATATTTCAATGTTTAATGATGGTCTGGTTTTTGTTACAGGTCCCACAGGTTGCGGGAAATCAACCACCCTTGCCGCAATGATAGAGGTTATTAACCAGAACAAAGAAAAACATATAATGACCATAGAAGACCCTATAGAATACCTCTACAAAGACAAAAAATCTGTTATAAACCAAAGAGAAGTGGGAGTAGACACGAATTACTTCCATGAGGCATTAAAGCATGTTCTGAGAGAAGACCCTGACATAATTCTGATAGGCGAATTAAGAGATGTTGATACCTTTCAGGCAGCGATAAACGCTTGCGAAACAGGGCATCTTGTCTTTACCACTCTCCATACAATAGACACCTTATCAACCATTGCAAGAATTCTGGATTTTTTCCCCTCTGCCCAGCAGGAACAGGTAAGAAGGACCATTGGTTATCATTTAAGGGCATCAGTATGCCAAAAACTTGTTCCCCGTAAAGATAGTAAAGGGCTTATCCCTGTTTGTGAGATAATGATAGCAACACCCCTAATCTCCAAACTTATACAGGAGAACAAAATGAATAAAATATATCCTGCAATGGCAGCGGATAAAGAAGAGGGCATGCAAACATTTAACCAGCATCTTGTACAACTTATACAGGACGATTTGATTACCCCGGAAGCGGGTTTTGCTATCTCCCCTGCGCCTCATACTCTTGAAATGAACCTCAGGGGAATATTCCTTGACGAAGAGAGTAAGATTATTGGAGAATAAATCTTCCCCCAATTTTTCTGCAGCAATAGGAATAACATCTTTTATTATTTTATTTTCTATTTTGTTCTCTATTTTCACGACCAAAATTTATTCTATCTTTCCCGATACTATTCTTATAACTGTTTGGTCGTTTTTTGCATCCTTTGTTTTGTCTATATTGCTCTTATGGCATATATTTAAAAGATATAAGACCTATGTCTTTCAATCTTTGCAACAGCCGCGATACTATTTCGCCAAAGGATTTATCTATTACCTGCTCTTTTTACCTATCCTTTTCATTGTTG
>JAAYXZ010000033.1 GCA_012515635.1 Elusimicrobiota bacterium | reverse complement strand
TAGTGTCGTCTTACCATGGTCTACGTGACCTATTGTGCCTATGTTTACGTGTGGCTTTGTCCTTACAAATTTTTCCTTAGCCATTTCTTGTTCCCTCCTTTTAGGGTTCCTGTTTTTATAATTTATATTTATAAAACCTGTATTGCAAGTTCTGTTTTTTTATCTGCCTGTTATTTTTTTCATCTCTGATTCAGGGACTATCTCATAACAAGAGGGTTCTATTATATAACTTCCTCTTCCCTGTGTCAATGACCTTAATGCAGTTGCATATCCGAAAACAGTCCGCAAAGGAACATACCCGTTAATTACCTTGAGTCCGCTCTGCATTTTTATCTCTTCTATGCGCCCATTCCTTATATTGAAATCTGCCAATGCCTCTCCTAAAAACTCTTCAGGCACTGATAGTTCTATTCTCATAATCGGTTCAAGTAAAATAGGAGTTGCCTTTCTGCAAGCATCCGCAAAAGCTATTGACGCTGCGATTTTATATGATATTTCATTAGAGTCGGTTGGATGAAAAGAACCGCCTGTCACTGTAACTTTCACATCTACTACAGGCACCCCCATAAAAACGCCGCATTCCATTGTCTCATAAATACCCTGCTCTATAGCAGAGATAAACTGGGAGGGGATTTCACTCTCGTCTGCATCATTTTCAAAAACAAATTTTTTGCCTCTCTCCAATGGTTCTATTTTAAGAACAACATGCCCATAATGCCCTTTATCTTTCTCCGCTCCTTTTTTTATAAATTTACCTTCCCCTGTAGCCACTACTGTAATAGTTTCTCTGTATGCTACTTCCGGTTTGCCAATACGGACATTGAGTTTATATTCCCTCTTCAACCGTTCCGTTATCACCTCTATCTGCAGTTCTCCTATCCCCATAAGAATCATCTGCCCTGTCTCTTCATCCATTCTAACCTTTATGGTTGGGTCCTCTTCCTCCATTTTCTTAAGTATACTGCATACCTTCTCTTGTTCTGATTGTGTTTTGGGCTCAATGGATACATAGATTACAGGGTCGGGAAATTTTAGTTTTTCAAAGATAACAGGGCTATCCTTATCTGCTATAGTGTCTCCGGTATAACTGCATTTCAGCCCTGCTATGGCCACAATATCCCCAGCATACACCTCTTCTTTTTCAATATATCTGTCTGCATGAACCTCAAAAATTTTCATAATTCTTTCTTTGCAATCCCTTGTCCAATTATGTACGCTGCGACCTCTTTTTAATACGCCCGAATATATTCTTGCATAAACTATCCTACCCTTATGCGAATCGTTAAAAACTTTAAACGCATACATAGAAGCTTTTTTTTCGTCTAATGGGTCTATCTCTATTTTTTCTCCGTTCAAGGGATTTATACCGCCTATTTTCCCTCTATCCATCGGGGATGGAAGATAATCCAATATAGCATCCAAAAGAAGCAGTGTCCCTTTATTCCTTAATGATGCGCCGCAAAAAACAGGAAAAAACCTGCATTCAAGCGTCCCTTTGCGTATAGCGTTTTTTAAGTCAGTTATGGTTATTTCTGCGCCATCAAGGTATTTCTTCATAATTCTCTCATCAACATCTGCGGTCTTTTCAATAAGAATATTCCTATAATTTATAAACTCATCTCTCTTCTCTTCGGGCACCTCTTTTTTGACGGCTGCTACTTCGTTTTCGGATGTATAAACAATATACTTTCCTTCCACTATATCAATAATTCCCTTGAATTCATCTCCTGAAAACACAGGTAAATGCAGAACAAGAGGGTTGGATTGAAGTTTTCGCTCTATCTCTTTTACTACCTTAAAAAAATCGGCGCCTGTCCTATCTATTTTGTTTATATATATCAACCGCGGTATATTATATCTATTGCTTTGTCTCCAGACCGTCTCTGATTGCGATTGCACTCCACCCACTCCGCAAAAAATGGCCATAGCGCCATCCAATACCCTTAAGGCCCTCTCTACCTCTACTGTAAAATCGACATGCCCGGGGGTATCTATAATATTAATTTTTTGATTTTTCCAGTAGCAGGTTGTTGCAGCGGCAAAGATGGTAATACCGCGTTCTTTCTCCTGGTCCATCCAGTCCATTACCGCAGTTCCCTCATCCACTTCCCCTATCTTATAAGTTTTTCCGCTATAGAACAGCAATCTCTCGGTAGTGGTGGTTTTACCTGCATCTATGTGTGCTATAATCCCTATATTTCTTATCTTGTTAATATCCATATTTTAAACTATTGTCTCTGTTTTTCATTTATTTTTTTGTTATTTGCCTGTGCCTTATTGTGCTTTACATAAATAAAACAGACACAGAGGCATAAACTTAAAACTCTAAATACTTTATCTTAATTCAAGATTTTAAATTTAAAGTTTATATTGCTCTGTGCCTTCCGTATCGTTTTTATTATCTGGGCTACTTCGATTTTATACCTTAACCTACCATCTGTAATGTGCAAAAGCACGGTTGGATTCTGCCATCTTATGTGTATCTTCTCTCTTCTTTACGCTTGCTCCTTCTCCTTTAGCCGCATCAAGAAATTCATCTACAAGCCGTTCTGCCATACCTTTGCCTTTTCTTGCCCTTGCAGATTTAATCATCCACCTTATTGCTAAAGCTAAACTTCTTCTGGATGGAACCTCTACGGGTATTTGGTAGGTTGCGCCTCCAACCCTCCTCGGCCTAACTTCTAATTTTGGCTTTACATTCTCCAATGCTTTTTTAAAGACAGACATCGGGTCTTCTTTTGTCCGTTCGGCGATTATATCCAAGGCGTCATAAAACAGTTGGCTTGTTACACTCTTTTTCCCGTCTTCCATCAACACATTT
>JAAYXZ010000032.1 GCA_012515635.1 Elusimicrobiota bacterium | reverse complement strand
TGTTAATAATTTTCACCCTCACCCTAAGCCCTCTCCCCTCAAGGGAGAGGGAAACAAGAGGGAACAGCGCCCTTGCTTCTTGCTAAATTGGTAATACTTTTCACCCTCACCCTGAACCCTCTCCCCTCAAGGGAGAGGGAAACAAGAGGGAAAAGCGCCTTCGCTTCTTGCTAAATTGGTAATAATTTTCACCCTCACCCTAAGCCCTCTCCCCTCAAGGGAGAGGGAAACAAGAGGGAAAAGCGCCCTCGCTTCTTGCTAAATTGGTAATAATTTTCACCCTCACCCTAAGCCCTCTCCCCTCAAGGGAGAGGGAAACAAGAGGGAAAAGCAATCTCTGACTTCGCTCCCTTCGAATCCCTTACTCCGAAGATTGTTAGCGGGGCCGACGGGATTCGAACCCGCGACTTCCAGATCGACAGTCTGGCATTCTAGACCGCTGAACTACGGCCCCGTAGAAAATAGTGTTGCTGACGGTATATCTTCTGTTTTCAACTCTTGTTATGACACCCTGCTTGTTCCCTTTTTTATAGAGAAAGGCATTATATCCTTAATTGCTGTCAGTGTCAATAGTTGTATAGTTTTTAGTGACCTTGTTATCCCCGTCAGAATAGACATAGTGGTTATCGTAGAACCATACCTGAAAATTTGCGGTCTCCAGATTATATGTTACATAGGGTTCTTCTGCTTGAGGCTTGCGTTCCGGAGAAGATGTGTCTTCCGGTATGCTTTTAGTCATACAACGGTTTTCATATAAACAAGGCGCACTTTGTGTGCTTTCTGTGGTTTGTTTTGATACACAGGCGCATCCGCACAATAAAAGTAGTCCGAACAGTAAAATCATTGGCCGCATTGTTCCTCCCCTTATAAGTTTATTTTACCATTATTCGTAATAATAAGAAATATGGGGTGTTTTATTTTTGGGTATAATCTTTACGGCGGAGTGTTTCAGGCTGAGAATTTTGCCTGTATTTGTCTCTGTCAGCGGTTCAAATTTTTTATATTTATCAGGAAGGATTAAGTGCTGATAAGAGAGTGTCTCCATATATTGTTTGGTTTTTTTGGTCTGTTTAATATCTGCAAGATAAAGAATATCCACTGTTGTTCCGTTGATTGCCTCAGCGGTTGTCTCTCCGATGAAGGGGGCTATGCAGATGGAGAAATCCTCAGCATATAAAATATATGAGAAAGCGGTTTTTTCTTCTCCGACGCATTCAACAGATATACTTGGCAGATGTATCTGTTCTCTTTTGGAGCAGGTCCTGAAAGAGGAAGGAAGGGCGCTATAATAAAATATATCAAGATAAGGGGAAAAAGGGAGCGCCGTTGTCTTGTCAGATTCGTAGACCGTTGTGGAAGGGAAGTGTTTTTTTAGGGTGTTGAATGTGGCTGTGTGGTTCCAAGATGCTGTGGTGTAAAAAAGGAAGATGTCTTTTGTCTTGTGTTTGTTCAGCAGCGGAATAATAATATCCTGTATCTCTGTGGTTTTGTAATGGTCTGCGAGGAGAGCGACAGCGGTTGTTTCTTTTAAATAAATGACGGATGGTTTGGAGAGGGATAGGAAGTAGCAGATGTCGTTTTCTCTTGTCTCTTTCATATGTTTCGCAGCAAAGTGGAAAAGCAGGGATAGACAGCCGAAGAGCAACAGCCCTTGTGAGCAGATTCTTCGGCGCGGGGCGTAAAGGGAGAGCAGGAGGAAGGCATAAAAGGCAAGAAGCAAAGAGACGGACAGGTTGAAGTGGATAGGGGGGGACAAGGGGGCGGAGAGGGTGGCAGTTCGTAAAAACAGGGTTAATAACACTCGTAATACAGGAAACAAAACAGGAATTATAAACGAGATAAAAGAGAGCATAACTACCGCGCCCGCAAGAGGGACAAAGAAGATGTTGTTTATCAGTCCTATGGGGTAAATATATCCGAAGTGATAAAGGAGGACAGGTGTTGCTGATATCTGCGCGGCTAAACTTGTGAGGATAACGGAGAGCAGATATCCTTTTTTTAGCGGATTAAATCGTTGCCAGAAGAGTATTATGCCTGTTGTGGTAAGGAACGAGAGTTGGAAGGAAGCGTCTGTAAGGTTATAAGGGTTGATAAGCAGAAGAACAAAGGCGGATGCCATAACGGAGACGAGGATATTTGTGTCCCGCTCAAAGATATCTCCTATAAAGAAGAGAGAGACCATCATCACCGCCCGCGCTACAGGAACCTTGAAGCCGGTGATGCCTGTGTATAGCCATAACAGGATAAGCGCGAGAGCAGGGAATAGTTTTGGATGTCGGTTGTTGAGTTCAGCAAATGGAATAAAGATGGCTTTGAGCAGTAAGAGTAAAAATCCGATATGAAGTCCTGATATTACGAGCAGATGATATATTCCGCTTTGTATGCCGATATTTCTCAGGAAATAGGGGATATTTTCCTGCCCTAATGTTATTGTCTTTAACAGTTCTTTTTCTTCAGGGAAATACAGGAATGCGGCATCAACTCTTTTTATAATCGTTTGGCGGATTATCTGGAACAAGAGCAGTAGGTTGATGTCGGAGCCGGGAGAGAGTTCTTTTGCTTCGCCTTGAAGATGTATTCCTTTGTTTGCAAAGTATTTGCGGCGGTCAACGCTACACGGGTTTTTTTGGGGCGGGATTTTATACAGAGAGAGGTGTTTCATTGTTAAGGGTGTGCCGGGGAGATAGTTAAGATGCTCTCTTTCGGTGGTTTTTAAGAGTATTTTTACTCTTTTTTGTGTTGTTGGCTCTGTAAAAAGGATATCCGTTTTTATCACATATTCGGTTGAGAAGGTGGACTGTTTTGAGGAGAGGATTCTTCCCTGGGCGTATTCTATGGGGGTGTCCGGATGAAAGGCGGAGGAAGGGTGGCTGACCTGAAGGCCTGCGGTGATAAAACCGATTGAAAGTCCCAGCGAAAAAAATAGTATGGGTCTATGTTTGATAGCAAGAAACAGCGGGGCTAAAATCAGGAGGGATTTGATAATCCAGTGTGTTTCGGTAAAGACAAGAAAGATTCCTGAGATAAGTCCTGTTAAAGAGAATAGAAGAGGATAGGACATAATCCGTTATGCCTTTCCTCTCATAGGCCTATCCACTCTCCTTTAAATGGCGTTAAGATGCTGCCCTCAAGAGAGACGTCTTTAAGGTCTTTGTCAAAATTAACGGTAAGGGTTTCTCCTGATCTGGCAATAACTTTAACAGGTGGAACGATTTTGCCTGTCAGGAATCCTGCTATTGCGCCTGCGACACTGCCTGTTCCGCAGGAGAGCGTCTCGGCTTCGACGCCTCTTTCGTAAGTTCGGATTTTCAAGGAGTTCTTGCCTGTCAAGGTTATCCAGTCAACATTTGTTCCGTTGGGCTGAAACAAGGGGTGGTATCGTATATCAGGGCCATCTTTAGTTAAGGGGATGTTCTCTATGTCGTCGGTGAAAAGGACGGTGTGGGGAACGCCTGAATTGATGAAATATCCCTGCACGGTCTTTTCCTTAAGAGGAATAAGTATGTCTGTTTTTGGTGTGTCTGTAATCTTCAGTTGAGCTTTTACTATGGCGCCGTTTACCGTTCCTTTAAGGATGCCTGCCCCTGTCTCTACGGTCAGGGAGTTTTTATTCACAATGCCGTTGGTGGTAGCAAAAAGCATTATGCAGCGAAGGCCGTTGCCGCACATCTCCGCCTCACTGCCGTCGGGGTTCAGAATCCGCATTCGTATATCGGCGGTTGGGGAGTGTTCAAGGAGAAGCAATCCGTCGGCGCCTATACCGAATTTTCTGTCGCAGAGCGTTATGGCGGCGTTGTATCGGTCTTTCACAGCGTCTGTTCGGTTGTCTATCACTATAAAATCGTTGCCGGACCCGACCATTTTGAAAAAATTCATAGTTCCCCCTTTCTTCGGAAGGCCTCTTATTTTAACTTCTTTTATAAGAGGATGTCAAAGAGATGGATTGGTTAATGTTCGGAAATTTTTGTGTGCGGTTTGTTTGTAAAGGGGGGTGTTTTAATGTAAACTGGGGAGAGGTTCTTATGCTGAAACAAAAAATGGCGGGCTATATAAATAAGGTGGTTGTCCTGGATACTTCTACGAAATGGATATACATCGGGACTTTGGTAGAGGAGGATAACTCCTTTTTTGTGCTAAAAGAAGTGGATGCCTTTGACGTCTCGGATACGGCGTTAAGCAAGCAGGAATATGTAAGGATGGTAAAGAAAGACGGGGTAGCGCCTAACAGGAGCAAGGCGTTGGTATTGAAAACGATAGTAACAGGGATAACTCTTGTGGAGGATATCCTTATATAATGAAAGAGCGTTTTTTTGCTGTTATGTCAGGG
>JAAYXZ010000031.1 GCA_012515635.1 Elusimicrobiota bacterium | reverse complement strand
TTGCTTCGGATATTGCATACCACAAGGATAAGATAGACAGAGGGTATGATACGCTTATCAATATCATAGGTCCTGACCACCACGGCTATATTCCACGCCTTAATGCTGTGGTGGAAACATTAGGGTTTGACCCGAAACAGTTGAAATGTATTATTGTTCAACTTACAACACTTTACAGAGGCGAAGAAAAATTATCTATGTCCACAAGGAAGGGGCAGTTTATATCATTGAAACAACTTATGGATGAAGTAGGTCCAGACGCGTCAAAGTTTTTCTTTATATTCCGAAAGGTGGAGAGTCATCTGGATTTTGATTTAGCCCTTGCAAAAAAAGAGTCAACAGAGAATCCTGTCTATTATCTGCAGTATGCGTATGTTCGGATGAAACATATTCTGGAATTTGCGGAAGAGAGAGGAGTGGATTTGGCAGGTGCGGACCTCTCTTTGTTGAAAGAGGCGGAAGAACTGTCCTTGATAAGACATATTGCTAAATTTCCGGATGCTGTGGAATCGGCGGTCAATAGTTACGGGGTGCATTTGCTTGCGGAGTATCTTCTTGATATTGCTAAACTCTTCCACTCCTATTACCATAAATGCAGGGTTGTTAGCGAAGAAGAGAGACTCTCTGCTGCGCGTCTGGCTCTTACAAAAGCGCTGTTAAATGTTTTTTCTTTATCCTTAAACCTTCTCAATATCTCTTTACCCGAAAAGATGTGATGTGTATGGCGCGGGGGTTATCTGCGGCGGAAGAGGCAGGAAGACGGAAATCTTCCAAAGTCATTATTCCTGATATATGATGTTGTTTTGCTGTCATGATAGCCGGAGATATTTGTTGAGATGTCCAGCGTTCTTCTGATGCCTTCCATATAAAGTTCGCGTATATACTTGCCGACAAGAGATGCGAGCGCGGCAGAGAATGATATCTTTTCCACATCGGTGAAAAATCCGAAGGTAAACTCTTCTCTTGGGTTGCTCATATGGTATAAAGACCGGTCTTTGTTTTCTTCCAGAGTCTTGCAGCGGTATTCAGGCAGAAGGTATTTGAGGCGCTTTGTGTAAAATTTCATTCCACCGACCCGTCCCGCATATATAAAAAGATTGTTTTTATCAGATGTCTCTTTTACAATATCGCAGAAAGCGCAAAGGTCTAATAAAAATTTGTTATTGTCTTTTGATGTGAAATCATTGATTCTTCTCGGACAGAGAGAGACAGAGTTTATTGCTTTTATTTTTATGTTATAAGCGGAGAACCATTCGCAAAAATGCGCTTGTTTGTTTTTTCTTTGCTGATGGCTGGACCAATAAAACTTTTTGGGAATATTGCCTGTGCAGATATTTATGCCTGACAGGCAGATAGAATCTTTACAAAAATTATATAGTATCTCTGCGGGAGAAGTTGGTTCTCTGCCCTCTTTTAAATAAAAAAGCGAGGCGGCTACCGTCTCCAATTTTGAAAATTTTTCTGCAGTTCTGGAGAAGAATTGCTTGCTGTCGGATATATCGTCAAGCCAGTGTTTTTCTGAGATTTGTTTCAATAAAACACCTGTGACAACAAGCGGACCCATCAAAGGACCCAGTCCGTTTTCGTCTATCCCTAAAATGTTGGTTGTATGCTCTGTTGACATTGTGTTGTCCTTTGTTCTATGAAGAAATATACATCGGCACGCTTTTATTTCTTCAATAAAACCGCAATGCTGCTCAATATGAGCGCAATGGCGAATATCTTTCTTAGTTTTTCTGCGCTGGTCTTTATACTCAATCTTGCGCCCAGCGGCGCTGCAATTGTTGAGCCGATAGCAAGCAGAATACCTATGCGAAAGTCCACCAGTCCTCTTATTATGTATCCTGCGCTGCCGGAGAGAGCGTTAAAGAGTATGGCAACAACGGCAGTTCCGATACATATGTGCATGGGGATTTTTAGTAAAAGATATAGAAGCGGGATAATAAGCGTAGCGCCGCCTACACCGCTTAGTCCTGATACGAAACCGGCGATAAACCCTATAATGGCGGCAGCAAGATTATTGAAGGATGTTTTTTCGGACAGGTAAACAGAGTCCTTTTGGAGCAACATTCGGATGCCGAGACCTGCCACGAGCAGAGTGAAGATATGTTTCACTAAAATATCGGAGAGGCGGCTTGCAAGAAATGCTCCTGCCTGTGCGCCGATGATACCTGTCGGCACAATAAAATAAGTAAGTTCTTTGTAGACCTTGTTGTGCCTAAAATAACTGATAAGCGAGGATAGGGCGGAGAAGACAATTACAAATAAACTGGTTCCTACCGCCAATTTCATCGGAAGGTTGAAGATAAGCATAATGGCAGGGACTAATATAGAGCCCCCGCCCATTCCCAAAAGACCGGATATAAAACCGGCGCTTATTCCCGTAATCAGTCCTTGTATTATTAAGTCCATAAAATTGTTCCGTGTTAAATTAATTGTAACACCTTTGATAGCGGTGTTCAATCAGTGCGCTGATAGCAATTTTTAAGGATAAAAAGCTATGTTAACGGGTTTTAACGGGTGTAACTAATGGGTATGATTTATCCCCTGAAAGTATGTTTTATTTTTTTATGAACTGTTATATAATATTGTTAGAAAAATACTTGACAGAAAATCAGAACGTTATAAAATGTAATAAATAAAGAGTTGTAATTATTACAATACGAGGGGGGTCCCCAATGTTTGATAGAATAAAAAAGAGAAATGGCGAGATTGTAAAGTTTGAGGTAGATAAGATAACGAATGCGATATATAAGGCAGGGCAGGCAACCAATGACTTCGGTTGGGATATTGCGAAAAAACTTACATTAAGAGTTCTTGACCTTGCCATAGATATTATCGGAGACAAAGTTCCCTCTGTTGAGGAGATACAAGATATTGTTGAAGAGGTCTTAATAAACTCGCCATATAAAAAGACCGCAAAGGCATACATTATTTATAGGGACCAACATGCCAGATTAAGGGAGATAACAACTAAGGCAAATCTTGACCTTGTCAATCAGTATCTTTCAAAGATTGACTGGCGGGTGAATGAAAACAGCAATATGAGTTTTTCTCTGCAAGGGTTGAACAACTATGTCTCCTCCGAAGTTACAAAGACATACTGGCTGAACAGTATTTATCCTCCCGATGTCCGTTTTGCCTATATAAACGGCGATATACATATTCATGATATGGGATGTCTCTCCGTCTATTGTGTGGGATGGGACCTGCAGGACCTTCTTTCTGTCGGATTTAAAGGGGCTGTGGGCAAGGTGGAGAGCAAGCCGGCAAGGCATTTTAGGACAGCCCTCGGGCAGATTGTGAACTTCTTTTATACATTGCAGGGTGAGGCGGCAGGAGCGCAGGCGTTCTCCAATTTTGATACCCTGCTTGCCCCTTTTATCAGATATGATAATCTTGAATACAAGGATGTAAAACAGGCGCTTCAGGAGTTCATATTCAATGTGAATGTTCCTACAAGAGTTGGTTTTCAAAGCCCCTTTACAAATCTTACACTGGACTTGACTGTCCCCTCTATCTATAAAGACCAGCCGGTTGTTGTTGGGGGAGAGTTGAAAAACGAGACCTACGGCGAATTTCAAAAAGAGATGGATATGCTGAATAGGGCGTTTCTGGAAGTCATGCTTGAGGGAGACGCAAAGGGAAGGGTCTTTACATTCCCTATACCGACATATAACATTACAAAAGATTTTGATTGGGAGAATGAGAATATAGAACTTCTATGGCAGGTAACAGCAAAGTACGGGATACCATACTTCAGTAATTTTATTAATTCGGATATGAAGCCGGATGATGTAAGAAGTATGTGCTGCCGGCTTCGCTTGGATACAGTGGAACTTAAACAAAGAGGGGGCGGTCTTTTTGGCGCAAATCCATTGACCGGGAGCGTAGGGGTTGTAACTATCAATATTCCAAGAATAGGGTTTTTTGCCGAATCGGAAGAGGACTTTTTTAAGCGGCTGGAAAAACTGATGGTCATATCAAAAGAGTCCCTTGAGATAAAAAGAAAAATAATAGAGAAACTGACAAAAGAGGGGTTGTATCCATACTCCGCTTTTTATCTGAGGAATATATACGAAAGGTTTGGGAATTTTTGGTCAAACCACTTTTCAACTATAGGCGTTATAGGAATAAATGAGGCATGCGTGAATTTTTTAGGGAAGGATATAGGAACTCCTGAAGGCAAAGAATTTGCTACAAAGATAATGAAGTTTATGCGCGGAAAACTTCTTGAGTTTCAGGAAGAGACAGGCAATTTTTATAACCTTGAAGCGACACCTGCCGAAGGGACAAGTTATCGCCTTGCAAAGGCAGATAAGACGAAATATCCTGATATTATCTGCGCAAATGAGGATGAGTTTAGAAAAGGCGCGGAGCCGTTTTATACCAATTCCACCCATCTGCCTGTAAATTATACAGAGGATGTCTTTGAGACCCTTGAATTGCAGGACGAACTGCAGTGTCTTTATACAGGAGGCACGGTGATACATCTCTATACAGGAGAAAAGGTGGATAGTTCCGAAGGAGTAAAAAAACTTGTAAGGGTTATATGCGAAAGATTTAAACTTCCGTATTTTACCATTACACCTACATTCTCCGTATGCCCTGAGCACGGATATATAAAGGGAGAGATTTACCATTGTGACAGTTGTGGGAAAGAGACAGAGGTCTATTCAAGAATTGTGGGTTATCTCAGGCCTGTGAGCCAGTGGAACAAGGGTAAGTTAGCGGAGTTTAAAGTAAGAAGGACGTATGTATTGAAATGAAGATAGGCGGGCTGCAAAAAGTATCCCTTATTGATTTTCCTGGACGGCTCAGTTGTATAATATTTGTTCAGCGGTGCGATTTCAGGTGTTCTTATTGTCATAATCCAGAGCTTGTGTTTCCTGAAAGATTCCTTCCTTTGCTTGAGAATGCTGATGTTCTGTCATTTCTTGAAAAAAGAAGAAGATATCTTGACGGTGTGGTTATTACCGGCGGGGAGCCGTTTTGCGATGAAGACCTTATATCTTTCCTGAAAAAACTGAAAGATATGGGGTATGCGGTCAAGATAGATACCAATGGCAGTTTTCCCGCGGGATTAAAAGCTGCGATTACAGCAAATCTTGTGGATTACATAGCGATGGATATAAAGGCCCCTCCTGAAAAATATAGCGCGGTTGCAGGCGTAAAAGTGGATATGGACAAGATAAG
>JAAYXZ010000030.1 GCA_012515635.1 Elusimicrobiota bacterium | reverse complement strand
TTAAAGAATTAAGCGCAGGAGAAGCTATTGAAAATCTTCCCTACCCTGAAAAGGTGGTTATTCCATTATCCCAGCATACAGGTATTCCTTCCAATCCTATAGTCAAAAAAGGCGATGTTGTTCTTAAAGGGCAGTTGATAGGAGAAAGCGAGGGGTTTATTAGCAGTGCGGTCCATTCAAGCATATCAGGCACTGTTATAGGGATAGAAAGATGTCCGTTGCCGGGAGGAAGAACAGGTATGGCGGTTGTTATAGAAAGCGATGGGAAAGATACACCTGCGGAATTTATTAAAAGGAGTTGGCGGCAACTTAAAGCGGAAGAGATTATATCTATAGTAAGAGATGCAGGCATAGTTGGCATGGGGGGCGCTGCGTTCCCTTCAGCAGTGAAACTTACTGTCCCGCAGGGCAAGCAAGCAGAGTGTGTAATTCTTAACGGTTGCGAATGTGAACCTTTCCTTACAGCTGATTATCGTATAATGAAAGAAGATACAGATAAGATGATAGAAGGGTTTTTGATTATCTGTAGGGCGCTTGAAGTAAACAAAGGATATATAGGGATAGAGAGCAATAAAAGAGACCTTATTCCATTGTTGAAAGAATCAGTGAATAAACTTGTCTCCGATATATCTATTGATATAAAAGTTTTGCCTGAAAAATATCCTCAGGGCGGAGAAAAACAACTGATAAAATCCGTTCTTAATAAAGAGGTGCCATCCGGATTGCTCCCAATAGATGTGGGATGTGTGGTTTTCAATGTTCAGACAGCCCTTGCGGTGAAAGATGCTGTATGTGAAGGAGTACCGCTTATAGAAAGGGTTCTTACGGTTACAGGTCTTGTTAAAAATTCAAAAAATTTAAGGGTGAGGATTGGAACCCCGATATCAAAGGTCCTTGAGTATTGCGAAGTTGAGATTAGAGATGGTATGAAGGTAGTCCTTGGCGGACCTATGATGGGAATACAGATACATTCGTTAGATATACCCGTCTTAAAAGGAACATCAGGAATACTTCTTCTGCCAGGGGAAACACTCCCCGAAAACATTCAACCGTGCATAAGGTGCGGCAAGTGTGTAAACGCTTGTCCAATGGGGCTTATACCAGCAGATTTAAGCAAATACGCTGAGAATCAGTTATGGGATAAGTGTGTAGAGTTTAATGTGGCTGACTGTATTGAGTGCGGGTGTTGTAGTTATATATGTCCCGCAAAACGTCCTATGGTGGACCTTTTTAAGTGGGCAAAAGCACAAATAAGAAAGGCGGAACAGAAATGACAGAGTTAAGGAGTTCTCCACATATACATAGCAATGAGACCACAGTAAGAATTATGTGGAGTGTGGTAATAGCATTGCTTCCTGCAATGGTAGCGAGTGTTTACTTTTTTGGATTCTCTGCGCTGAAAGTGATACTTGTATGTATTATCTCCTGTTATATCGGAGAGATTCTCAGCCATCTTTTACTCCATGGGCGAATAAAGACGTTTGACGGAAGCGCAGTAGTTACGGGAACCTTGCTTGCTTTTGTTCTGCCGCCATCAATTCCTCTTTGGATGGCAGGCATAGGGGGATTTCTTGCGATATTTCTCGTAAAGGAACTGTTCGGAGGCATCGGCTTTAACATATTTAATCCCGCATTAGCGGCCAGAGCTATACTGACTGTATCTTTTCCGTTGGAAATGACACAGTTTGTCGCTCCTTTATCCCACAGAATAGATACAATAACCATGGCAACACCGTTAGGGATAATCAAGGAAGGGCTTGGCGAGCAGTTGCCTTCTCTGTGGAGCATGTTTATAGGCAACAAAGCGGGATGTCTGGGAGAGACAAGTATTCTTTTGCTTCTTATCGGGGCAATATTCCTTCTTGCAAGAAAAATCATAACATGGCAGATACCTGTTTTTTATATGCTTACCGTAGCGATTATTACTGCTATTACGGGACAAGACCCGCTATTTCATATATTATCAGGAGGGCTTATTCTTGGGGCTTTCTTTATGGCTACGGATTATGTGACTTCACCTATAACATCTAAAGGTAAAGTTATTTTTGGAATTGGGTGTGGGGTTGTTACTTCACTTATACGGCTTAAGGGGAGTTATCCTGAAGGAGTGGCTTACTCTATAATATTTATGAATATGTTTGTTCCATTGATTGATAAATACACTTTGCCAAAGAAATTCGGAGCAGTGAAGAGAGGCGAAAAGAAATGAAAAGGAAAGATATTGTTACAGGGCTGATAGTAATATTGATAATAACGGTGCTTTCCGGTTATCTTCTTGCGCAGGTTTACAAGATAACTAAAATACGCATTGATGAACAGAAACAGAGCGAAGAACAACGGTTATACAAAGAGATATTTCCTGAAGGTGAAGAGTTTTCTGAGGAGAAAGAATATGTCGCTGTTTATGACGGGGATGATAGACCATTGGGCAGGATATATCATATAGTTGAAGCGGGTTATGGCGGACCAATCGTTATAAAGGCGGGGTTTGACATAGATAGCAAGATTAAGGATGTAAGAATACTTGAAGAGACAGAGACGCCTGGGTTGGGGGTTAAAATAAAAGAAAAAACGTTTCTTGACCAGTTTACTGGAAAGTCGGGGAATATGTTATATCTGAAGAAATATAACAGTGAAGGGACTATAGACGCAATTACTGGCGCAACAATATCTTCAAAAGCGGTATCAGACGGAATTATAAAGGCGCAGGAGAGAATAGAGAGGGAAAGCGGATTAAATAATTCAATTGAAGCAACAACAGAAGGGGTGGAAAAATGAAACTGGTTGAACCCAAAAACTTTTTTGCGGGGATATGGAAAGAGAACCCTATATTCGTTCTTATGCTGGGGTTATGTCCCCTGCTCGCTGTTTCTTCCTCCTTAAAAGATGCGGCAGGTATGGGGGTTGCTTTTATTGCGGTTCTGACAGGTTCTAATATTACAGTTTCGCTTATAAGAAAAGTTGTTCCTGCGCATATAAGAATACCTGTGTTTATTGTTGTTATTGCAACTTTTGTTACTATTGTGGATTATTCGCTGGCGGCTTATCTTCCCCAACTTCATAAAAATCTCGGCGTGTACCTTCCGCTTATGGTTGTTAATTGTATTTTGTTGGGAAGGGCTGAGGCGTTTGCCTCAAAGAACAATATTTTCAACTCAGCGCTTGATGGCTTAGGAATGGGGTTAGGATTTACTCTTGCGATTATTGTTATTGCGGTTTTGAGGGAACTTCCGGGGCAGGGAACATTGTTTGGAATAAGAGTGTTCAGTGAAAACTATAAACCGTTTCTTATAATGATTATGCCGCCCGGAGCATTTTTTGTCATAGGGTTTTTGATAGCGCTTAAAAACAGGACGGGAGGAAGAAAAAAATGTTAAACGAAGTAAACTTAGGGCTTATCTTCCTATCAGCTTTTCTAATAAATAATATCTTGTTGATA